>JAKFUQ010000238.1 GCA_021732645.1 Rhizobacter sp.
GCTTGGTACCGTGGCCGATTGTGGTCACCCGAACCTCACAGGAACCTCACAGGAACCTCACAATACGCTCACTCGGTGCTCACGTTTCGCAGCGGACGCGCGTGCAGACCCCACTGGCTGCTACCCTTGCGGCTCTGCTGCCACCCGCAGCGGAATCGCCCACCGCCCTGACGCCATGACCAGCACCGGCTCACCGCGCACCGCGCTGTCCATCGTCATCCCGGCCCTCAACGAGGCCGAGTACATCGTGCCTGCTTTGCAAGCGCTGGCGACGCTGCGCACGCAAGGGAGCGATGTCACCGTGGTCGATGGCGGCAGCAACGACGCCACCGCGCAGCGCGCCGCAGCGCTTGCCGACCGGGTGATCGCTGCACCACGCGGCCGCGCCTGCCAGATGAACGCCGGCGCCGCCGCCGCTGCGGGCGATGTGCTGCTGTTTCTGCACGCCGACACCACGCTGCCTGCGGGCGCGATGCAAGCCATCGAACGAGCGCTGGCCCGCGGTGCGCACTGGGGCCGCTTCGACGTGCGCATTGAAGGCCGCTCGGCGATGTTCCCGCTGATCGCCACGCTGATGAACGCGCGCTCGCGCCGCAGCGGCATCGCCACGGGTGATCAGGCCATCTTCGTCAGCCGCGCCCTGTTCGACCAAGTGGGCGGCTTTCCCGAGCAGCCGCTAATGGAAGACATCGAGCTGTCGCGCCGCCTGCTCAAGCACGGCCCGCCGGCCTGCCTGCGTGAGCGTGTCGTCACCTCCGGCCGCCGCTGGGAACGCCACGGCGTGTGGCGCACCATCTGGCTGATGTGGGGCTTGCGGCTGCGCTACTGGCTCGGTGCCCCGGCCGACGAACTGGCCAAGGCCTACCCCTGAGTTTTCCTGCCCATCCACCAAGGACACCCCCATGCTCGCCATCATCGGAGGCACCGGCATCTATGCGCTGCCGGGCTTGCACATCGAGGCTGAACACGACGAAGCCACACCCTTCGGCGCGCCCTCGGGACGCGTCGTGCGCGGCCGACTCGGTGCCCACACCCTGCTCTTCATGGCACGCCACGGCAGCGGACACCGCTTGCTGCCGCACGAGGTGAACTACCGCGCCAACGTGTATGCGTTGAAGCGAGCGGGCGCGACGATGCTGCTCGGCTTCTCGGCGGTCGGCAGTCTGGCACTGCACATCGAACCCGGCCATTTCGCGATGCCTGCGCAGTACCTGGACTGGACCAAAGGAAGCCGCGAGCGCACCTACTTCGGCAGCGGCGTGGCAGCGCATGTGTCCACCGCTGAGCCGGTGAGCACGGCGATGGTCAATTGGGTGGCCGCAGGCGCTGCCCACATGGGCCTGCCGCTGCACCGCGGCCTCACCTACGCCTGCGTCGAAGGACCACGCCTGGGCACCCGCGCCGAAAGCCATTTTCTGCGTGGGGCTGGCTGCCATCTGGTGGGCATGACCAACGTGCCCGAGGCCTTTTTGGCGCGCGAAGCGCAACTCGGCTACGCGACCATCGGCCTGGTCACCGACTACGACTGCTGGCTCGACGACCCGGCCCACCATGTGACCGTGGCCGCGATCTTCGAGCGCTACGGCCGCACGCTGAAGCAGGCGCTGGGGCTGCTCGCCCACCTCGTCACGCGGCCGCTGCCTGAGGTCGAGGCCTCGACCCGCAGCGCATTGCAAAGCGCCTTGATGTCGCGCCCCGAAGACCTGAGCGATGCGCAGCGCGCGTGGCTCGAAGTGCTACAGCGGTAGGCTCAGACCTTGCGTCGACGAAACACCCGCGCCCGCGGATCGAACGCATCGCGCACGCCATCGGCGAAGAAGTTGGCCGCCAGCACCACCGTCACCATGAAGCCGAAGGCGGCGGCGAACGACCACCACACGACCGGGTCGCGGCTCATTTCGCTGCGCGCCAGATTGATCATGCCGCCGAAGCTGTTCATCGAAGGGTCGACGCCGACGCCCACATACGACAGCACCGCTTCGTAGAGGATCAGCCCGGAGAATTCAAGCACCGTGGTGATCAGCACCAGGTGCATCACGTTGGGCATCAGGTGGCGCCAGAGGATGCGCCACGGGCCGACACCGAACGCGGTTGCGGCCTGCACGTAGTCGAGTTCACGCAGCTTCAGCGCCTCGGCACGCAACAGCCGGCACAGCCCGGCCCAGCCGGTGAGGCCGAGGATCGCGCACAGCAGGAACAGCTTCAGGTCAGCACGCTCGGCCCCGGTCTCGAACAGCTCTGGGTTCTGGTCGAGGAAGACCTGCACCATCAGCACGCAGGCAGCGATCAGCAGCACATTGGGCACCGACGACAGCACGGTGTACAGGTACTGGATGGCCTCGTCGACCCAGCCCTTGAAGTAGCCCGCCATCAGGCCCAGGCCGACCGCCAGCGGCAGCGTGGCCACGGTGGCCAGCGTGCCGATGACGAAGGCGGTGCGGATGCTTTTCAGCGCCTGGTAGAACACATCGTTGCCGGTGCGGTCGGTGCCGAGCAGGTGGTAGTCGTGCATCAGCAGCACGGCCGGGCCGGCCAGCAGGCACAGACCCGTGAGCATCATCAGTGCGGCACGCCAGCGGATGTCGCAGTCGTCGTGCCACACACGCGCCGCGGCCTCGCGCCAGGGCCAGCTGTTACGGCGGGCGACGCCGCGCACGGTCCAGGCACTGAGCAGCAACGCGACGACCGCGCCGATCGCTAGGCCAAGCACTACGCGCACTGTGATGTCGCCCGACCATTGATTCGCCGGATCGCGCAGGTGCGCGCCGCCGTGCAGCAGGCGCGGTGGCAGCCGGCGCACTTCGCCGTCGACCGTCAGCGATTCGAGCGTGAAGCTCTGGTAGGCCAACGGCCGCGAATAGGTCGCTTCGCGCGAGTCGACCAGGCGCACCAACAGCGCATCGAGCAGCGATTGCGTGCGGGTGTCGTACGCGACGGCAGCTTCGGGCCCCGCTGCCGGCAGCGCAGGCCGGAAATGCACGCTGTCGAGCAGCGTCAGCGCTAAGCACAGCCCGAGCACGATTGCCGAGGCGAAGGCCGCCGCATCGCGGAACACCAGCGTCCAGCTGGCGCGCAAGGTCGGGCTGCGCCACACGACGCGCGCGTAGACCAGCAGCGCCACGACCAGCGCCCACATCACCGCGTCGGTCCACAGCAGCACGAACTTCGGCAGTATCACGGTCATGTCAATCTCACCCGCGGATCGATCCAGGTGTAGGCGATGTCGATCACGATGTAGCTCAGCACATAGAGCAGCGAGCCGAGGAACACCATCGTGCGCACCACCGCGAAGTCCTGGTTACTGATGGCGTCGATCACATACGCGCCCAGCCCCGGCAGGCCGAAGAAGCTCTCGAACACCAGGCTGCCGAGAAAGATGTACGGCAGGTAGCCGCCCGCGCTGGTGACGATCGGGATCAGCGCGTTGCGCAGCACATGGGCGGTCAGCACGCGCGGCTCGCTCAGGCCCTTGGCGCGCGCAGTGCGCACATAGTCCTTGCCGGTTTCCTCGAGGAACATCGCGCGGTACAGCCGCGCCTCGCCGCCGAGCCGGGCGAACAATGAAAGGGCAATCGGCAGCAGTAGAAATTTGATGGCATCGAGCCCCGGCGCGTAGCCCGAAATCGGTGCCAGCCGCAGCACGCGCGAGAAGAAAAACTGCCCGACGATGATGTAGAACAGGCTGGAGATCGACAGCAGCACCACGCACAGCACGACGCCCCAGGCGTCGAAGCGGGTCTGCCGGAACATCACCAGCAGCAGCGCGAACGCAGTGCTCGCGATCACCTGCAGGATGAACAGCGGCAGCGCGAGCTGGAGGCTGACCGCCATTCGCGAACTCACCTGGTGGCCGATGTCGCCTGCGCTCTCGGCGTCGGCGCGGCCGAACTGGAGCGTGAACAAGGAGATCGAGCGCTCCCAGAAGATCGTGTCGGTGTAGCGCTCGCTGCCCTGCCGCGAGGCGTTCAGGTACAGCGGCTTGTCATAGCCCCGCTCGACCTTCCATTTGTCGATCTGCTCGGCCGTCACCCGCTTGCCGCCGATGTTCAAGCGCGCCATGTCGTCTGGCGTGTTGACAGTGAAGAACAGGAAGAAGGTCGCCAGGTTCACGCCGATCAGGATCAGCACGCCGTAGGCGATGCGGCGGACGATGGCGCTCAGCATCGCCGACTCCGCTGCGGCGGCATCCGAGACGTCATGACAGCACCACGCCACGCGCATCGAGCCGCTCGCGTCGCCGGAAGCTGCGCAGCGCCAGCCAGACGACCGCGATCAGCCCCGCCGCACCCAGCCCCATCGGCCACCACACCGGCTGGTTCCACTCGGCCTGGCGCCGCGCCCGCTCGGCCGCATCGATGCGGATGTAGCGCGCCATGTCGCGCACCAGCACGGCAGGTTTCGCGTTGTGCACCCAGGACTGGAACGCGCCCGAAGAATACGGGAAGTAGCCGAACGACCAGGGCGCGTCCTGCTGCACGAGGGCCGTCATCCGGTCGATCAGTGCCTGCTTCTCGGGGCCGTCGTCGACGCCCTTGAGCTGCGCGAACAGCGTGTCGTACTCGGGATTGGCGTAGTTCGCGGTGTTCTCGCCGTCGGAGGTCGATTTCGCGTTCGGGCCGTACAGCAGAAACAGGAAGTTCTCGGCGTCGGGGTAGTCGGCCAGCCAGCCCGACCAGAAGATCTGGTGCTTGCCCTGGCGCACCTTGTCCTGGAACTGGTTGTTGTCGGTGGCGCGGATTTCGAGCTGCACATCGATCTTCGCGAACTGCTTGACCATCCAGTCGAGCTGCGACTTCACCTCGGGCGTGGGCTGGCTGTAGTAGTCGTAGTTCAGCACCAGCGGGCGGCCGGTCGCAGCGTCGCGACCATCGGGGTAGCCGGCTTCGGCCAGCAGTTTCTTCGCGTCGTCGATGAGGCGGCGCACCGGCTTGCCATCGATGAGGCGGTGCGTCACGACATTGATGCCCTGCGGCTGCCCATGGCGCGAGCCGAAGATGCCGTCGGGCAGTGGTCCCATCGCGGTTTCGCCGGCGCTCTTCGGGAAGATGCGGCTGTACTCCTCCCAGTCGATCGCGATCGAGATCGCCTGGCGCAACTTTCTGTTCTTCGCCTGTCGTTCGGGCGTGTTGCCAAGGCCGATCACCGGGTCGAGCATGTTGAAGCCCAGGTACCAAGACGACACATCGGCGAACTTCGGCAACTGGAAGCCGCGCGCGGTGTAGTCGCGGCGCACGTCGTCCGAGTCGTCCATCTCGACCAGGAACTCCAGCCCGTCGTCGACCCGTTCGATGCGTGGGATGTCGTAGTAGCCCTGGCGAAATTTCGCGCGCAGCGGCACGCCCTCTTTCTCGATCACCGACACGAGGGTGTCGACGAAGGGCGTGGCCTTGCCGCAGTCGGCGAGCAGGCCGTTGGTGCGGTCGGCTTCCACGCCTTCGCAGGGATACGGCTCGCCCCGGTAGTTCGGGTTGCGCTTCATCACGTGCCGCGTGTCCTGCACCGACTCGGTCATCATGTACGGCCCGGTGCCCACCGGCCAGGTGTCGAGCGACAGGCCGTTGGCCGCCATGCCGGGCTGCGCATAAAACGCATCGGCCTCCCAGGGCACCGGGGCCATGAAGGTCAGCGACATCCAGTAGCTCCACTGCGGGTACTTGCCCTTGATGCGGATGCGCAGCAGGTGCTTCTCGGGGGCGGTGGCGCCGATCAGCGGCCACTTGCGGAAGTCGAGAAACGGTTTGTCGAGCGCGGCAGGGTCGAGCCCGGCGCGCAGCTTGGCGTCTTCGGCCTTGACGAGATCGCCGTACGCTTTCAAGCCCAGCACGTATTCCGAGAAGATGCCGTAGATCGGCGTCGTGATGCGCGTCGTCGCCTGCCGCTTGAGGGCATAGACGTAGTCCTCGGCCAACAGCTCGCGCGTGCCTTGCTGCTCGAACAGCCACGGCGAGCGGCGGTCGCCGAGTTCGCCCGGCTTCAAGGCGTGATACAGGTAATGCCCCTGCGCATCGGTCGCGAACGCCGGGTGTGGCTGGTATTGGATGCCGGGCTTGATGTGCACGTCGTAGACGCTTTCGGCGATGTCGGCCGCGGGCGCATCGGCGGGCAGTGGCTGGCCGTTCTTGTCGAGGTACTTGGGCTGCGCGACATCGACCGCTGCCTTGCCGACCAGCACAAACGGCCGCTTCAGGTAGTGGTAGCCATAAGGCGGCTCGTAGATCTGGTAGGTGTACGGCGTCTCGTTGCTCCAGTACGAAGCGGTGGGATCGAGGTGCCGCGGTGAGCTGCCGGAGACCGCGGTGAACAAGGTGTTGGACGCGGCCGCGCCGTCCGGCAGCGGGTTGTTGTTGCAGCCGGTGAGCACACCCGTGATCGCACACAGCAGCGCGGCGACCCGCAGGGCACCGACGACGCGGGGCATCACCAGCCGACCAGCACGTCGCGCCCCTGCACCAGCAGCTGGACCTTGGCGCCCACCGGCATCGTCACCTTGGTGGGCACGTGGCCGAACGGCAGGCCGGTGAGGATGGGCGTTTTCGTCAGGCTGCGCAGGTGCGCGATGGCGGTTTTCAAACCATAGCCGCGGTCCAGCGGCGATTTGCGGTAGCCGCTGAAGTCGCCGAGCAGCACGGCCTTCTGGGCATCGAGCACGCCCGCCTGGTGCAGTTGCAGCAGGCTGCGCTCGACGCGGTAGGGGTGCTCGTTGATGTCTTCCAGAAACAGGATGCCGCCGCGCGTGGTGCGCGCCTTCGGCCAGTGCGCGGTGCCGAGCAGCGACGCGACCATGCACAGGTTGCCGCCCCACAAGGTGCCGCGTGCAGACAAGCCATCGAAGCCCGCTTCGGTGCGAAAGCCTACCGCTTCCAGCGCGCCACTCATTGCCTCGACGAAGCAGGGTTCGGTGATGTCGTCGACCGCCTCGCCGCCGAAGTCGCCGCAGGCCAGCGGGCCGGCCCAGGTCAGGCCGCCAGCAGCGGGCTGCGCGTGCTGGTGATGATGGTCGTGGCTGTCGTCGTGGTCATGGCCGTGCGCGGCACAGCCTGTCGCTGCCTTGCCCGCGCCTTTCGTGTGGGCCAGCAGTCCGAGCTGCAACACCGTCAGGTCGCTGTGCCCGACCCAGCGCGTGCCGCGCTCGATGCTGCGGTGGATCAGCGGCCAGTCGATGCGGTCCAGCAGCCGCGTCAGGCCGTAGCCACCGCGCGTGGCCATCGCGATGTCGGGCGCGCGCTCGGCAACGCGGTGCAGCGCGGCCAGTCGGGTGTCGTCGTCGCCCGCAAAACGCTGGTGTTTGGCCAGGGCCGAGGCGTCGATCTCGACCTCGAAACCAAGCGCAGTCAAGCGGCGGGCAGCACGGCGTACCGATGCAGCGGTGGTGACGCCGGACGGGCTGTACAGAGTCAAGGAGGTCATGGTGAAGGATCAGCCAAGTCGCAGGCAGGCGGCAACTCGAGCGTCTCGCCCGCCGGGATCGGGGACAGGTCGGCCTCAAGCGCACCGAGCTGGCTGACCAGCACGGCATCGGCAACGATCCCGCCCCGCCGCTGACGGTACTGCTCGCGCCGTTCGGCGAAAAACTCGCGCAGCAGCGCGCTGCACTCATCGGCCAGCACGCCGCCCTGCACCTGCGTGTGGTGGTTCAGCTGCGGCAGCGAAAACAGGTCGAGCACCGACCCGGCAGCACCGGTCTTCGGATCAGCCGCACCGAACACGACGCGCTTGAAGCGCGCGTGCAGCAGCGCCATCGCACACATCGCGCAGGGCTCCAGCGTCACGACCAGTTCGCATTCGGGCAACCGGTAGTTGCCGAGCAGCGTGGCCGCATGGCGCAGCGCGACGATCTCGGCGTGTGCGGTCGGGTCGTGCTCGGTGATCGGCCGGTTGTAGCCGGTGGCGATCACCTGGCCTGCGCGCAGGATCACCGCGCCCACCGGTACCTCACCCACGAGCCGGGCGTTTTGCGCCTGATCGAGCGCGATGCGCATCGCCGCTTCGTCCTGCGGCGAGGTCGGTGAATTCATGCGCTGATGAGGCTCAACGGGAATCGTCGCCACGCTCCGGCGCCGCTTGCAGGGCCCGCACCAGATCGTCCTGCACCTTGCGCGGCAGCTCGCGCGTGGGCGTGGCGGCGACCGCTGGATCGACGCCGGCGGCCGATGCTGCAGACGGTGAGGCCGCCCCCGCGGCGCTGGGGGCACCAAGCTGCTTCAGCTGCGTCTTGGCGAGCAGGCCCACGATGGCCAACACCACCAACAGCGACAAGCACCCAAACAGCACACGCATCAGGTCTTCCCGTGCAACGGCACCAATGCCGCATCCGATGGCATCGATGCTAAGGCAACATGGATCAACCAACGCCGGGCCCGCTCCCCTTTCAGGTGCCCGTGCGGTCGTCACCGTCGAGTTGCCGCTCCAGTTCATGTACCGTCTCGACGGTGCCTTCCAGGTTGGGATTGATCGCCGCCGCCAGCCGAAAATACGTGAGCGCAACCCGCAGGTGACCCTGTTTCAGGTGGATTTGCCCCGCACCCGACAAGGCACCAAAGTGACGCGGGTTGCGCTTGAACACCTCGGCGCAATCGGCCAGCGATTTCTCGTTCTGGCCGAGCAAGAAATAAACCGTTGCCCGCTTGTTCCAGCCCTCGGCAAACGCCGGTTTGCGCATGACGATGGCGTTGAAGGTGGCCAGCGCGGCATCCAAATCCGACGCCTGCATCTGCGCCACGCCGCGTGCGTACAGCTTGTCGATCGCCGCATCGCCCGAGCGGCTCCAGATCTGCAGGATCGCGGCCTGCGCCGCATCGCGCCGCTCGCGATCAGCAGCCCCCAGATAGGGCAGCAGCCGCTCGGTATCGGCCATCGTGCCGATCTCGGCCAAGCGACCCAGGCCGGTCAGATACACCGCCCGGTCTTGCCGGTCGGCAGCCGCCAGCGCCTGGTCGTGCGTCAGCGGCGCGGCGAACGCGGGCGACCCGACCAGCACGGCCGCCAGCAACCAACCCGACCCCCGATGCCACGCCATGGCCTGTCGCTGCCGCAACCGTCAGCGACCGCTGGCCTGCGTCTCTTCGGCCGGCGCCTTCATCATCAGGTGCACCGGGTACTCACGCGTGCCGTTGGGCGGTGTGACCGGCACATCGTTGTCGACCATAGGGCCCCTGGTGCGCGGCCCGCGCAGTGCCACCCAGGCGGCCTTCAGCGGGTTGGCCATCGCCGCGTTCACCGCTGTCGGTTCATACCCGCAATGCGCCATGCACTGGGCGCACTTGGGGTTGCTGCTGGAGCCGTACTTCTCCCAGGGGGTGTCCTTCATCAGCGCGGCAAAGGTGGGCGCGTAGCCTTCGTCGGCCATCAGGTAGCAGGGCTTTTGCCAGCCGAACACATTGCGCGCCGGGCTGCCCCAAGGGGTGCATTGGTAGTTCTGGTTGCCGGCCAGAAAGTCGAGGTAGAGGCTGGAGTGGTTGAGCCGCCATTGGCGCGCGCCACGGCGCGTCGCGCCCAGCTTGAAGATGTCGCGGAACAGTTGGCGGGTGGCCTGGCGCTGCAGGAACACATGCTGCTGCGGGGCACGCTCGTAACTGAAGCCGGGTGAAATGGTGGCCGCTTCGACGCCGAGATCCACCAGGTAATCCAGGAAGGCTGCGACGCGCTCCGGCGTCTCTCCGCTGAACAGCGTGCAATTGACGCTGACGCGGAAGCCGCGCGACAACGCCATCTGGATGGCCTCGACCGCGCGATCGAACACGCCCTCCTGGCAGACCGCCTCGTCGTGGCGCTCGCGGTCGCCGTCGAGGTGCACCGAAAAGGTCAGATACGGCGACGGCGTGTAGTCGTCCATGCGCTTTTTCAGCAGCAGCGCGTTGGTGCACAGGTAGACGAACTTCTTGCGCGCCACGATGCCGCGCACGATCTCCGGCATTTCCTTGTGCAGCAGCGGCTCGCCACCGGGAATCGAGACAACCGGCGCGCCGCATTCGTCGACCGCCTCCAGGCATTCGGCCACGCTGAGGCGCTTGTCGAGCACGTCCTCGGGGTGATCGATCTTGCCGCAGCCGGCGCAGGCCAGGTTGCAGCGGAACAGGGGTTCGAGCATCAACACCAGCGGATAGCGCTTGTTGCCCAGGAGTTTTTGCTTGACGACATACGCGCCGACACTCAGTTTTTGCTTGAAGGGAATGCTCATAGAGGTTGGTGTTCTTCGTCCGTCGTCTTTCGGGTTTCGCGCAGGGCGGTCGAGCGCAGCAGCGACACCGGCAGCCGGAAGGAGACCGTTTCGTCCTCACCCTCCATCTCCGTCACCGCCCCGGCGCCCCAGCCCTTGAGTCTCTCGATCACTTCATCGATCAGCACATCCGGGGTCGATGCCCCCGCGGTGATGCCGATCACGATGCCTGCGCGCAACCAGCGTGGTTCGATCTCATCTGCATCTTGCACCAGATGGGCGTCGCAGCCGCCGCTTTGCGCCACTTCGCGCAGCCGATTCGCATTGGAACTGTTGCGCGCACCCACCACCAGGATCAGCTCGGCCCGCGGCAGCAAGTTCCGCACGCCGTTCTGGCGTGACTGGGTGGCGTAGCAAATGTCGTCGCGTCGTGGCTCGACGATGGCGGGGAAACGCGCGCGCAGGGCGGCCAGAACGCGGCGGGTGTCTTCCACCGACAGCGTGGTCTGGGTGACCACGGCGACGCTCAAGGGATCGCGCACCTTCAAGGCGTGCACATCAGCCAGGGTTTCCACGAGATGCGTCGAGCCGCCGCGGCTGGTGTCGAAACGACCCAGTGTGCCCACGACCTCAGGGTGACCGGCATGGCCGACCATGACCAAGTCTCGCCCGGCGCGGGCATGCCGCATCACTTCCAGGTGCACCTTGGCCACCAGCGGGCAGGTTGCATCGATGACCTGCAAGCCGCGCTGCCGGGCCGCGCGCTCCACGCTGCGCGCCACGCCATGGGCACTGAAGATCACACAGGCCTGCGCCGGCACCTCATCGAGTTGCTCGACAAAGATCGCGCCGCGCTCGCGCAAATCAGCCAGCACACGCTGGTTGTGGATGATCTCGTGCAGCACGTAGACCGGCTCGCCATGGGCCTCCAGAGCGAGTTCGACCACCTGCACCGCACGCACCACCCCCGCGCAAAACCCCCGCGGCTTGGCCAGCAACAGCACCGCGCCCGCAGCCGCACCGGCATGGCCACCAAGGTGCGACGGCGGGATCGAATTCGAAGTCAAGCAGGCTCCCTTCAAGACCATTGCCTCTTGACGACGGCGTGCCCACGATCGCAGACCCCGGGGCTGAGCGTCGACGTCGGGCAGATGTGCCCGAATGTCGGACGCCCGATCGCAACATTACGGTTTTGAGTCTAACTTCGGCCTGTGCCACTGCCAAACCACTGCTGAAAAGCCCGCAACAACCCGGGTTCAGGCGCGGTTCAGCTGCGCCTTGTAGCGTAAGGAGTGCTGGCCCACGGGGACGAACGCCGGTGGTTCACGCATATAGTCCTGCTGGCACCCAGGTGGCGAAGGTTTCCAGCATCGTTTCCTCAGCGATGCGGGCTGAGCGAGCCGCCGGGCGCGGCCGTTGCTGCATCCCGTCGGACGCATGACATGACGACTGAACAAGGACAGTGCGAACGTGGGTGAAATGCTTCCCTTCGGCATGACCGACACGCCACAGAGGCATCAGAAAGTCATCGAAGCGGCGCTGGGCCGCAGCGTCGGCGCCCTCATCGAGCGTCAGCATGCCGACGGCTACTGGTGCTTCGAGCTCGAAGCCGACTGCACCATCCCGGCCGAATATCTGCTGATGATGCATTACATGGGCGAGGTCGACCGCGGCCTCGCTGCCAAGCTGGCCGTCTATCTGCGCGAGCGTCAGCAGGCCGATGGCGGGTGGTATCTGTACCACGGCGGGGCGATGGACCTCAGTTGCTCGGTCAAGGTGTACTACGCATTGAAGCTGGCCGGTGACGACCCGGAGGCAGCACACATGCAGCGCGCACGACGCGCGATCCTGGCCCAGGGCGGCGCAGCCCGCGCCAATGTGTTCACCCGCATCACGCTGGCGCTGTTCCAGCAGGTGCCCTGGCGCGCGGTGCCTTTCATCCCGGTCGAGGCGCTGCTGCTGCCGCGCTGGTTCCCGTTCCACCTGTCGAAGGTGTCGTACTGGTCGCGCACGGTGATGGTGCCGCTGCTGATCCTGTGCAGCCTCAAGCCCCGTGCGCGCAATCCCGATGGCATCGGCATCGCCGAGCTGTTCACCACCCCGCCCAATGAAGAGCGTGACTACTTCCCGGTGCGCTCGGCACTCAACCGCGCGTTCCTGCTGTTCGACTCGATAGGCAAGCGGGTGGAGCCCTTCATCCCGCGCTGGCTGCGCGCGCGCGCGGTGCGCCGGGCCAAGGACTGGCTGGTCGAACGCCTGAACGGTGACCACGGGCTCGGCGCAATCTTCCCGGCGATGGTGAACGCCTACGAAGCCCTGCACCTGCTGGGCTACCCAGCTGACCATCCGCTTTGCCGTGCCGCCCGCAAATCCATCGACGATCTGCTGGTCGTCACCGACACGCAGGCCTACTGCCAACCCTGCCTGCCCCCGGTGTGGGACACCGCGCTGGCGGCGCTGGCGCTGGTGGAAGCCGGTCCGGTGGGGATGCCCGCGGCCCGGCGCGGTCTGGCCTGGCTCGATGCCGTGCAGCTGAGCGATGAGCCCGGCGACTGGCGCGACTCGCGGCCGGAGCTTGCCGGCGGCGGCTGGCCCTTCCAGTTCGCCAATGCCTACTACCCCGACCTCGATGACACGAGCGCCGTCGCCTGGGCGATGACTGCCGCGGGGCGTGCGTCCGATGAAGAGCATCTGCGCCGTGCGGTGCAGTGGGTGGCCGGCATGCAGTCGAGCAACGGCGGCTTCGGTGCCTTCGACGTCGACAACACCCACTACTACCTCAACGAAATCCCGTTTGCCGATCACGGCGCGCTGCTGGACCCACCCACCGCCGACGTCAGCGCACGCTGCCTGATCGCACTGCACCTGCTGGGCGAGCCGGCACGGGCGCAGCTCGACTCCTGCATGGCGTATCTGCGCCAGCAGCAGGAGCCCTCGGGCGCGTGGTTCGGTCGCTGGGGCACGAACTACATCTACGGCACCTGGTCGGTGCTGGCGGCGTTCGAGCAGATCGGCATCCCGGCCCATGACCCGGCGGTGCAGCGCGCGGCGGCCTGGCTGCAACGCGTGCAGCGCGCCGATGGCGGCTGGGGCGAGCACAACGACAGCTACGAACACCCGGCCACCGCGGGCCAGGCCAGCGAGAGCACCTCGTTCCAGACCGCGTGGGCCATGCTCGCGCTGATGGCAGCAGGCTTGGGCCGCTGCGACGCCGTGGCGCGCGGTGCGACCTACCTCGCGGCCACGCAAGACAACGACGGGTTGTGGACCGAGCCCTGGTACACAGCGCCGGGCTTCCCACGTGTCTTCTACCTGAAGTACCACGGCTACAGCGCCTACTTCCCGGTCTGGGCGCTGGCACGCTACGCCCGGCTGAGCGGCATGTCACAGCACCGCGCGATGCCGATGGAAGCGCCTGCTGCGTCTTCGGTGACACCGGTAGCCGAAGCGCCTGTCGAGCAACGGGCCGCCGCCTGAGGTGAGCGTCATCCGCGTCGGCATCGTCGTGGCCATGCCGTCCGAGTCGCGCACCTTGTGTGGAGAAGCAATGCGGGTCGGCGAGCAACGCGCCCTCGGTGAGCGAGCGCTGCTGGCGGTGTCGGGCCTGGGCGAACAGCGTGCGGAGCGCGCCGCGCAGGCGCTGGTCGACGCCGGTGCGGGCGGCCTGGTGAGCTGGGGCTGCGCGGCGGGACTCAGTGCCGAGTTGCCAGCGGGCGCGCTGTGCCTGCCAGAGTTCATTGCCACGGCCGACGGCCAGCGCTGGCCGACCGACGCCGCCTGGCGGCACGAGGTGGTCGCGGCACTGGGTCAGCGAGCCGTTTTCGGTGGCGCGCTCGCCCACACCTCGCAAGTGCTGGCCAGCAGCGCCGCCAAGCGCGCACTCGCCGCGCAGGCCAGTGCGGTGGTGGCCGACATGGAAAGCGCCGCCGTGGCGCGCGTCGCCCAACGCCATGGCCTGCCGCTGCTGGTGGTGCGCAGCGTGGTCGACCCGCTGGGGCTGGCGCTGCCCGCCATCGTCACCGATCACGTCGATGAGAGCGGCCGCGTCCCGCTCTCACCGCTGCTGCGCGGCCTGCTGCGCCAACCGGGTGATCTGCTGGCCTTGCTGCAGTTGGCCAGCGGCTTTCGCGCCGCGCTGACCAGCCTGCGGGCCGTGGCGGCATCCGCCGGCGCCGATCTGCTGCTGACGCAAGCGCTGTCACGCCCGCGGCCCGATGCGATGAACACCCCGCCGAACCGCTTCACCCCTGAGTCCGCTTTGGATTGAGGACGTTGCCTCGGCGCTCGTCTGCAAGAATCTCGATACACCACAGCAGTATCCTCCCATGTCTTTTCTTGCCGACCTGATCGCTGCGCGCCAGTCGGAGAACTTCTCCCTCCACGAGGCCCACCTCAACACGCAGATGGTGCGGCTGTTGCGCACCATCGGCTACGACCGCCGCTACGTGCGCGCGCACGGGCCCTACCTGTTCGATGAGGCCGGCGATCGCTACCTCGACCTGCTCTCAGGCTGGGGCGTGTTCGCCCTCGGCCGCAACCACCCGACGGTGATCGGTGCCTTGCGCGACGTGCTGGACCTGCAGCTGCCCGACCTGGTCCAGCTCGATGTCTCGGTGCTCAGCGGCCTGCTGGCCGAACGCCTGCTGCGCCACACGCCGGGCGACATCAGCAAGCTGTTCTTCTGCAACTCAGGCGCCGAGGCGGTGGAAGCGGCGATCAAGTTCAGCCGCAGCACCACCAAGCGCGCGAAGATCGTCCACTGCGACCATGCCTTCCACGGCCTGACGATGGGCGCGCTGTCGCTGACCGGCGAGCGCATCTTCCAGGACGGCTTCGGCCCGCTGATCCCCGACTGCAATGCGGTGCCGTTCAACGACCTCTCTGCACTCGACGCAGCACTGCGCAAGCGCGACGTGGCGGCCTTCATCGTCGAGCCCATCCAAGGCAAGGGCGTGAACATCCCCGACGACGACTACCTGCCCGAGGCCGCGAAGCTGTGCCGCCAATACGGCACGCTGTTCGTGGCCGACGAGATCCAGACCGGCATGGGCCGCACCGGCAAGTTCTTCGCCGTCGAGCACTGGGGCGTCGAGCCCGACATGGTGCTGATCGCCAAGGCCCTGTCCGGCGGCTTCGTGCCGGTGGGTGCGGTGGCCATGCGCAAGCCGGTGATGGACGCGGTGTTCAACCGCATCGACCGCGCGGTGGTGCATGGCTCCACCTTTTCGAAGAACAACATGGCGATGGCCGCGGGCTTGGCAGCGCTGGAAGTGATCGAGTCCGAACACCTGGTCGAGCATGCCGCCTCGCTGGGGGGTGAGCTGATCACCGAGCTTGGTGCGATGGTCGAGCGCTACGAATTCCTGAAGACGGTGCGCGGCAAGGGCCTGATGATCGCGCTCGAATTCGGCTCACCACGCAGCTTCGGTTTGAAAGCGGCCTGGGGCGCGCTGGAGCTGGCCAACAAGGGCCTGTTCAGCCAGATGATCTCGATCCCGCTGTTCAAGGATCACCGCATCCTGACCCAGGTGGCCGGCCACGGCATGAACGTCATCAAGCTGCTGCCGCCGCTGGTCATCAACCAGGACGACAAGGCGCAGATCGTCAGCGCCTTCGACGCCGTCATTGCCGATTGCCACCGCGTCCCCGGCGCCGTGTGGGACCTGGGCAAGACGCTCGCCGGTCACGCCCTGAAGGCGCGCGCCGCCTGACCACGACACAGCGCACCACGCCACGAGGGGATGTCCAGCATGCGCACCCGCCATCCGAGGGCCAGCCGCTTGTGGTCACTCATCCCCGCGCTGGCCCTGACCTGGCTGCAACCCGTCACCTGGACGCCGGCACAGGCCCACGCCGTCATCACCGAAGACTCGCTGGCCCGCCAGCCGGTGCAGCCCGGCCAGCCAGCTCAGGTGCGGCTGCAATTCAACACCGGGGTGGAGGTCAAGCTCTCGCGCGTGGCGCTGGTTCGCCAGGGTGACACCGAACAGCCCGTGCCGATCCGCGCCGGTGCCAAACCGGGCCAGCTGCTGGTGTCGCTGCCCGCGCTCGACCCCGGCGACTACGCACTGCGCTGCCAGGTGTTTGCGGCCGACGGCCATCTGACGCAGGAGATTCGCCGCTTTCATGTCGGTGGCCCGACAGCCGGGAAGTAAGCCGTGTTTCTGCAAGGCATCGCCAACTTCATCGATGACCTGATGGGCGGCTTCCAGCTCCTCGGGCTGGCGATGCTGGTCGGCGGCATCGTCTGGGCGCTCGGCGTGCTGCGTGTGGGGGCGTCGGCCAGCACGGCGCCCATCGCCACGCTGACGCTGGCCGCCAGCGTGCTGCGCTGGGGCGCCTTGCTGCTGGCCGGTGCGCAGGCGATCAAGATCGTCACCAAGGGCTTGGTGCTGGCGGCCGCACTCGGCGCACTGCCGCTGGCGGACTATGCCTCGACGGTGCAGTTCGAGGCCGGCAGCCTGCGGCTGCTGCTGGCGCTCGCCGCCGCCGCCACGGCGGGCTGGATCGCCGCCGCACCGCAGTCGTTGTGGCGCTGGAGCGTCGGCGGCGCACTGGCCGCCGCGGTGGTGGTGAGCGGCGGCTGGCTGGTGCATGCGGTCGGCCGCTTCGAGGCACGCACGCTGCTGATGCAACTCACCGTGCTGCACCAGCTGGCGGCGGCGGTCTGGGTCGGTGGCGTACTGCAGTTGCTGGCGCTGTGGCGGGCGGGCCGACACGATGCCACCTTGCACGCGTTCTGGCCCGAGGCGGTGGCGCGCTTCTCGGCGGTGGGCGGGGTCAGTGTGGCGGTGCTGGTGGCCAGCGGCGTGGCACTCGCCACCGATTACGTGGGCTCCTGGGCTGGCCTGTTCGGCACCGGCTACGGCAGTCTGGTGGCGGCCAAGGTCGCGTTGCTGGCGCTGACGCTGGGCTTTGCGGCGCTCAACCTCGCCGCCGGCCGCGCCTGGCGGCGGCACCGCGGCGGCAAGGCAGCGACACCGCCGCCCGCATCACCCGCGACGCTGCCGCCGCTGATGGCGCGGGTGCCCTGCTACATCGAGGCCGAGACGTTTTTGCTGGTGGCCGTGCTGTTCGTCGCCGCCTCGCTGTCGTCGCTGCCCCCGGCCGTCGACATCCCGCAGATGAGCGCGACGCTGCACGAGGTGGCAGCGATGTTCGCGCCCAAACTGCCTTCCCTGGTCACGCCCTCACACGCCAATCTGCTGGCCGGTGAGGCCGATCGGCTGGCCATCGTCGGCCGCGTGGCCTCGCAGGCGGCCACCGCCTGGTCGGACTACAACCACAACGTGGCCGGCGTCTTTCTGGTCGGCATGGGTGCAGTGGCCTTGCTGTCCTACCTGCCGCGCATGGCCTGGGCGGGCTACTGGCCACTGGGCTTCGTGATGCTCGGTGTGTTCCTGTTCTTCCGCGCCGATGCCGAGACCTGGCCGCTCGGCCCGCTCGGGTTCTGGGCAAGCACCTTCAGCAACGGCGAGGTGCTGCAACATCGGCTGGCGACCCTGCTGTGCTTTGCACTCGGCTTGGTGGAATGGCGCATCCGCAGGCAGGGTCTACAGCGCGACAACGACCCGCGCTATGCCTTCGCCGTGCTGTGCGCGTTGGGCGGGCTGCTGCTGGTCACACATGCCCACACGCCCTTCGAGCTGAAGACCGACTACCTGATCCAGTCCACCCACCTGGTGATGGGCCTGCTGGCCACGCTGATGGCCGTGGGCCGCTGGCTGGAGCTGCGCCTGGCCGACGGCCACAGCGGGGGCTGGTCGCGCGCGGCCGGCCTGCTGAGCGTGAGCGCGATGCTGTGCATCGGCATGGTGCTGGTGTTCTACAAGGAGCCGCTGGTCTAGCCGCCTGGGCATCTTGGACAATGCGGGCATGCGCCTGGTCTCGGGCACCTCCCTCGCCAC
>JAKFUQ010000167.1 GCA_021732645.1 Rhizobacter sp.
GGGCTGCGCCGGGGGGGTCGCCGCAAGCGCTGCTTGCATCAACAGCAGGGGCCCGATCAGGCATCCCGCGACGGCGCGCATCAGCCCGACCTTGACACCGCGCAAACTCACCGCACCGCCCGCTTCACCGGCACTTCGATGCCTGCGATCATCAGCGTCACCCGCTCGCAGCGCGCTGCGATTCCTTGGTGCAGCCGCCCGAGTTCGTCGACGAAGCGGCGCGACTCGCGCGACAGGGGTGACAAGCCCAGGCCGATCTCGTTGGACACCAGCAAGACCGGCCCGCTGGCCTCGCTGAGGGCATCGCACAGCGCTTCACACGCCAGGCCCCATTCCATGTCATCGAGCGCGGCGCCCTGCAGTGGCATCAGCAAATTGGTGAGCCACAGCGTCAGGCAATCGATGACGACCAGCCGATCCGGCGCACTGTGGCAAAAGATCGCCTGCGGCAGATCGGTCGGCACCTCCACACAGTCGAGCGCTGGCACCCGCTCGGCCCGCTCGAGTCGGTGGTGCGTGATGCGCAGCCGCATCTCGTCGTCGCCCGCGCGGGCCGTGGCAAGCAGCACCGCCGACCGGGCACCGACCGTCGGCACGGCGCCAGGCATTGCAGCTGACAGCCAGGCTGCAGCACGCCGCTCGGCACAACGCGACTTGCCGCTGCGCTGACCGCCAAGGATCAATTCATGCACAGTTCGCACTCCATCGGCGTAGTGTCGTGCCCGCCCGCTGCCACTACAAGCCGATGCCGCTGTAGCGCACGCCGAACCAGGCCTGACGACCCAGCCCCCGGTAGTCGCGCGCCGGTTCGACATCGCGGTCGGCCAGGTTGAGCACCTTGGCTTCAAGTTGCCACTGCGGGGTGACTCTCCAGCGCGCCTGCACGTCGAGTGTGGAATAGCCACCGAGCCGCCTGCCGCTTTCGATGCGGTTGCCGAGCGTCACCAGCGTGGCGCCGAGGGTCCAGGCATCGAACTGGTAATCAGCGGCCACGGTTTCCTGGTGCGTGGCGCGGCGGATCAGTCGCTCGCCGGTGCGCGTGTCTCTGGCGCTCAGCAAGTCCACCGTTCCGCGCAGGCTGAAGCCACCGATCCGCTGCCCTGCCGTCAAGGTGGCCCCTTGCAGTCGCGCCCGGTCAACGTTGCGTGCGCAGCCGAAGTCGTACGACGGGTCGACCGGGCAGAAGCTGCGGTCGGGCTCGTAGTTGATGAGGTCGCGCACCCGGTTGCGAAACAGGGTGAGCGAGGCGTTGCTGTCTTCGTGGCGCCAATTCAGGCCCACCTCGGCGCTGCGGCCTTTCTCGGGGCGGATGGTGTCGACGCCATAGCCAAGGAAGAACAGATCGTTGAAGCTCGGCGCGCGGAAGGTGGTGCCGATAAGCGCACGTGCGCTGAAGCCATGGCCAATCTCGTAGCCGTAACCCAGCCGACCGGTGGCCTTGTCACCGTAGACCGAGTTGTCGTCGTAGCGCACATCGGCCGACAGCAAATGCGCGCCGAACTGGCCTGCATAGTTGAGCCCCACCGCATCGTTGTGACGGTTTTGGTTGGCCGCGAAACTCGCCGACTGGGCGCGTTCTTCCAACCGCTCCAGCACCGCCACCACCTGCTGCTGGGCACCGAGCTTGAACGCGTTTTGCCAGGTGTACTGGTCGCGCCGCGTGATGAAACGGCTGGGGAAGTTGGCCCCGTCGAGCGAGTTGTCCTCGTTCAAGGCCACTTGCACCCGGGTGGTCCAGAACGAATTGACGACGCCGTCGTAACTCAGCCCGGCGACATGGGTGTTGAGCCGGCTGCGGAAGTTGGGCGACGGGTCTTGCGCAAAGTCCGGTGGGCCGCCGAATTCGGAGCTGTCAAACTGCGACTTCAGCCGTGCATCGACCACGCTGAGCGCCACCCGGTGCCCCGGTATCAGCGTGTAGCCCAGACGCGCCTGCGCGGTGCGGCGGGTGTAGCCATCGCGGTCGCGGTTGAAGTTGCCGAATTGATCGCCCGGCCGCAAGGCCGACACGCCGTCACTGTGTTCGGCGCTGAGCGACGCGCTGAAGTCGATGCCCGCGCCTGCGCCACTGACCGCCACATCGCCTTCCCTGGAGCCGAATTCGCCGCCGGCAAGGTGTGCCGAAAAGCTGGCCGACCCCTCGCCGCGCCGGGTGGTGATGCTGACCACGCCGCCCACCGCGTCGGCACCGTAGAGGCTGGAGCCCGGCCCGCGCAGCACCTCAATGCGCTCGATCTGCGACAGGCTGATCGCGTCGAGCGAGGCCGAGCCGAGCGTGGCCGAGCCGATGCGCACGCCATCAACCAGCACCAGCGTGCTTTGTGAACCGGCGCCGCGGATCAGCACCCCGGCGGCATGGCCCGGGCCGCCGTTGCGCGAGACCTGCACCCCGGCCTCGCGGCGAAGCAGGTCTTCGAGCGAATCGGCGGTCGAATCGCGAATGCGTTGCGCATCGATGACGATCACATCGGCGGTGACTTGATTCAGCGGCGTCGGCTCGCGGGTGGCGATGACGGTCACTGGCGGCAAGCGGGTTTGCGCTTGGGCACCAATGGGTTGCAGGGATAGCGCTGTGACGGCGGAAATGAAGGCGAGTGCGTACCGGCTGCAAACAGCCAAAGGCGCGCGCGGCGCCGAGCGATGGAAAAACATGATGATGAACGTCCGACAAGATGCAAGCGACCCGCTTCCCCGCAGGCGCATGCGATGTAGGCACGACACGAGGTCGCACCCGCTTGTTGGCCGGTATCCGGGCTGATGGAGCGACCTTCACGACCTTCCCAGAGATCAAACATCTCCAGTGGTGTGCGCATGAAAGCTGAAACCACAGCCCAAACAGGCCTTGGCTTCGTCCACCGTACCGTTGCGGGGGCAGCGCAGATTGAGCGCCGTGCGGCGCTTCCTGCTTCCCGTTTAACTGCACCGACAAGAACATCGGCGCGGGCACCAAACGGTACGCATTGTACGCACCCGCCTACAATGAAATGCCATGCTGCACCCCTGCCCAGGCACGTCCCATGTCGAAGATTGAAGACCTCGCCGACCGAGTGGAGCGGCTGCTGTTGTGCCACCATGAGTTACAGCGCACCAATGCGCTGTTGGGGCAGCAGCTGGCCACTGTCTGCGTTGAACGAGACAACCTGCGTTCGCGTTTGAATGCCGCGCGCGCGCGCATCGATGCGCTGATCGATCGCCTGCCCGCCGATTCGACCGCCGCATCGGCCGAACCATCGACCGACCCTGTGTCGTCGAACCACAAGGCGGCGCGATGAAACAAATCGAGGTGACCATCCTCGGCCAAAGCTATGTGTTGGGTTGCCCTGAAGGGGGTGAAACGCGCTTGCAGGCATCGGTGAAAGCAGTCGATCGCGAGATGACCGCGATTCGCAGCGCAGGCAAGGTCAAGGTGCGCGAGCGCATCGCCGTGCTGGCCGCCTTGAACATTGCGTACAAGCTGGAGCAGAAGGCAACGGCGGCGTCGCCCGCCGCGGCAGAAGACCCATCAGCCGCTGCCGAGGCAGGCACGCCCGTGGATGTGGCTGCCTTGATCGCCCGCATCGACCAGGCCCTTGGCGAGCACGGGCAATTGCTGTGATCGATTGGGCATTTGATGTCACCCCTTGGACATCATGGCGAGCCCGCGCGGCCTTAGACTGACCTAGTCCGTTGTGTTCACGTGAGTTCTTAATTCCTTGAACCGATGCTCTCGCGAGCCTGGGCTGGGAACATTGCCGAGTGGGCGTGATCGTCTCGCGTCAGATGAACCCGAAGCACGGTTGACCCGGCCCACCTGAATCCCCTGGGTTCAGGAATGCGGCTCACGGTTCACAACGGACACCTCGCCTTGGAGCTGCAATCGCCGCACCGCACATCGCTGCGGCGGCGTGAGTCAGAAAGCACCTTCAAAGCGAATGCTGGCCAGTGTGACGTGATTGCCCCCGCGGAGTTGCGCCGCGGCCAGCGCGAAGTCCGCGGCCTGCAGCAAGTCCTCCTGGGTGTGGGCCGTGTGCGGGAAACTCGCCACTCCCATCGACACTGTGAAGCCAAAATCCTGACCGTCCAGCACCACGATCTGGGTGGCGCACTGGCGTCGCAGCCCTTCCATGCGGGAATGCGCAGTCGCCAGGCCAACGCCAGACAGCAGTACAGCGAACCGCTCGTCATTGACGCGGAACGACGCATCCATCACCCGCGTGTTGCTGCGCAGCAGCCGACCCAGCGCCTCGACCACCCGCTGTCGGGCCACCTCACCGAGTGCTTGCGCGGTGTCTGTCAATGGGTCGATCGAAATCGAGACCATCGAGAACTCGCGGTGTTCGCGCAGCGACAGGTCGACTTCGCGACGCAGCTGGTCGTCAAAATGAGCATTCGGGAACAGGCCCACCTCCGAGTCACTCAACACAGCGTCCGGCGCCTCCCGCAGCATGGCTTCAGCAATGCCTTGCTGCTGTTCAAGCTGTTGCAAGGCCTGCACCAGTTGCGCCTCGCGCTGACGCTGCAGGCTCACCTCCAGCCAGATGGCACCAAGATAGCGCGCGGGCACACCAAGCATGTCACCACTGCCGCCGAGCAGCAGCCGCGTCACATGAAAATCACGGCGCACGTGATCTCGCTCGAGGTGGTGGTCGCTGCTGTGAGGCTGTTCCAACGTGATCGCAGTGGCATCGGCCGCACGCAACGATGCCGCCACGTCGGTGCCCAGCAAATCACCATCGGTGCGGCCGAGCAGGTCTTCAGGGGCGCAGCCGAAAAGCTCAGCCATGCGCGCAGACGCGAAGACGTACCGGCCGGTGGCGATCTCCTTGATGCCAAACCCAGCACCCAGGCCATTCAAACCCGCAAGGAGCACATCGCTCCACGCTGCAGGATCGAGCCCGAGCGCCAGTGCCGTGGAGCGCAACGACGTCGGCAGGTCGGTCACCGCAGCTACCACCTGCAGGGGCTGATTCATCAATGCCCTTTCATCAGCATGGGATGCCGGGGGATCGTGACTGCGCGGTCAGGTCGACCCGCCGCGCCACTCGCAGCGGCCTGTCAGGGGGCCGGTGCTGCCCCCGTGTCCTGCGCTGCCCCTGGCTTCTGGAAATTGGAGACCACCTTGCCCAAACCGCCGGTCAGCGCAATCGCCACGATCTCGGTTGCAATGTCTTCGTCGATGTTGACGGCATCAAAGGTGGTGCTCCACTTCATGAGCGTCTTGCCATCGGCAGCAGGGCTCAGCGAAATGGTGGCCACATAGTTCTTGATCGGAAACGGAGTCTTCAGCGAGGTGTAGGTGTAGCTGGTGTCGGCGGCACTGTACTTCAGCAGTTTTTCGACCAACTCGGAGCCATCGGCGAGTTTGAGTGTGCGCACCGCACCGGCCTTGTTGCTGGCGCCCTTCAAGGTGCTGCTGCGCACCTGCGGGTGCCACAGGTCAATGCCATTGAAGTCACCCACATACTTCCAGACCGTGGTCGGTGAGCTGTCAATGGTTTCTTCGCTGGAAAACGACAGTGCGCCGGCAGCGTGGCAAAGGCCAGCCGCCAACAGCAGACCAGCGGCGGTGGCGTTGAGAACGATCTTGTTCATGGTGTGCTTCCTGAAAGCGAAAAGAAAAAGGTGCAACGCGCCTATTGCCTGGCGAAGTTGTTCACCAGCTTGGCCAGCCCACTGTCGTAGACAGCCTCGATGACACGGGTGGCGTAGCCGCTGTCCGTGCCCTCAGGGACATCGAAGGATGACTCCCATTTCATCACCGTCTTGCCCTCGGCCGTGGCCGTCAAGCTGATGGTTGCGGCGTAGTTCTTCACCGGAAATGAACTCTTGACTATCGTGTAGCTGTAGGTGGTCTTGGCCGGTGAATACGAGGTGAGCTGCTCAATGATCGTGTCCTTGTTTTCCGCAAGCGTCAGCAAGCGTCGGGTGCCCACTTTGGTGCCTGCTCCGTTGAGCTCGCTGTTGCTGATGGCAGGATGCCACACGTCCAGCGCATTGAAATTGCCGACCAGCTTCCAGATGGTGGCCGGCGTGCTGTCGATGGTGACTTCGCGCGTCACGGACACGGCGCCAGCGGCATGGCTGCTGCCGACCACCAGCAAGGCGCTGGCCATGGTGAATTTGAGGATGTTCATCTGGGAAGGGTCTCCGTGACTGGGCAGTGGGCTTGCAAAGGGGGTAGCGATCGGTACCACCTCGTCAAGTAGGTGATTCTGAGAGCTTCGCCGTGACACCGCAATAAGCGAGAACGCGACCTTGCAGGCGCATACTTAATCTGATCGCGGGTTTTCGTCGCTTCGGAGCCCGGCTCCTTACGGAACCAAGGGCACGGGCCTGGAACTTGCCTAGTAAGCTTGCGCCGCTGACCGCTCACTGACAGGCAGCATCTTCGTCACCACGGTGGTCATTGCCTCTGCCCGCCGTCACACCATGAGCATCGCCCCGTACATCAAGGAAATCGGCCGCGGCAAGGAAGGCGCGCGATCGCTCAACAGTGAGCAGGCCCACGACTTGATGGGCCAGGTGCTCGACGGACGTGTCAGCGATCTCGAAGTCGGGGCCTTCGCCATGGCCATGCGCATCAAGGGCGAGTCGACCGATGAGTTGATCGGCTTCCTGCGCGCGGTGCACGAGCGCTGTCTCCCCATCAGCCCGAATGGCCCGGCGGTCATCCTGCCGTCGTACAACGGGGCTCGCAAACTGCCCAACCTGACAGCGCTGTTGGCCTTGCTGCTGGCGCAGGAAGGCGTGCCCGTGCTGGTGCACGGACCGGCCTGCGACCCCAGCCGCATCACGACTGCCTCGGTATTTCATGACCTGGGCTTGACCGTCGCAGCCAGCGCTGAAGAGGTGCATCACGGCTGGGCTCGCCGCGAGCCGGTGTTCATGACAACGGCAACACTGTGCCCACCGTTGGCCCGCCTGCTGGATGTGCGCTGGGTGGTCGGCCTGCGCAACCCGGGCCACACCGTGGCCAAACTGCTCGACCCGACCGTCGGCGTGTCGGCCTTGCGCGTCGTCAACCACACGCACCCCGAGTACGGCGCTGCGCTCACCGCGCTGCTGAACCGTGCAAGCGCCAGTGCGATGCTGCTGCGCGGCACCGAGGGCGAGCCTGTGGCCGATCCGCGACGCTCACCCAAGCTCGATGTGTTCCTGCGCGGCGAGCTGCGTGCCGATCTGTCGGTGCCGGCACAAGAGGGTGTGCTGACTGAGCTGCCGCTGCTGCCGCGCAGCATCGATGCCGCGACGACGGCGGTCTACATCCAGTCGGTGGTCAGCGGCGAGAAGCCGGCCCCCGCGCCACTCACCCGGCAGGTCGACGTGCTGCTGCGAGCAGTCCAGGCGCTGGCCGCAGCAGCGACGCAGGAGTTGAGCGCGTGAGCGTGCCCTGCCCCCAAGGCGATGCCCACGGCGAGATCACCCACTCTGGCGCTGTCGCGCCGATTCATACAAACACACGGCCGCAGCGGCGCCTACATTGAGCGATTCCTCGCCGCCGGGCTGCGGGATGCGCACGGCCATGCTGCACAGCGACTGCACCGCTGCCGACACCCCCTCGCCTTCGTGGCCCAGCACCCAGGCACAGGGCCAGGGCAAGGCCACCTGATCGATAGCCTGCACAGCGTGCGAGCTGGTCGCGAGCAGTGGCATCGCCAGCGCTCCCAAGGCCAAAGCCTCCACGCCTTCGATCAGCGACAAGCCGAAATGCGCACCCATCCCAGCGCGCAGCACCTTCGGCGACCACAGGCCGGCCGTGCCCTTCAGCGCCACGACCTGCGTGAAACCGAAGGCGGCTGCACTGCGCAGCACGGTGCCGACATTGCCGGCATCCTGCAAGCGATCGAGCACCACGGTGGGCGCATCGGGCAGCAAGGCGGCAGTGCCAGACCATGGGATGACAAACCCGATCAGCGCGGGCGATTCGAGCGTGCTGATGCCGGCCATCAGCGCTTCTGGCAAGACCGATACCCCGGCGGCGTGAAGCGCCAGATCGCGCAGCGGCGAGGCCCAGCCCTCTTCGCTGATCAGCGCCTGCAGCGGCACACCGCCGCGCTGCAGAAACGCCCTGCAGAGGTGGTCTCCCTCGATCCACAGCTCACTCTGCTTGCGGTACGCCACCGGGTCTCGACCCAGCTTGCGCAGCCGCACCAGCAGCGGGTTGTCGCGTGACGAGATGGACTTGACGCCCGGTGTCGTCATGCCGGCACCACCAGAACCGCGCGCACCGGGGCAAACGAACGACGGTGCACCTCGCAGGCGCCGTGCTCACGCAGGGCCGCCAGGTGTGCGGCGGTCGGGTAGCCCTTGTGACCGTCGAAACCGTACTGTGGATGGCGTTCATGCAGTGCCAGACACAGCCGGTCCCGGTGCACCTTGGCGAGGATCGACGCGGCGGAGATCGCAGGCACTTTCGCATCCCCTTGAACAATCGCCTCGGCGGGCATCGGCAGCACTGGCAATCGGTTGCCGTCGACCAGCACCCGGTGCGGCCGCAGGCGCAGGCCATCCACCGCGCGGCGCATCGCGAGCAGTGTCGCCTGCAAGATGTTCAGGCGGTCGATCTCCTCGACCGTGGCCTCGGCGATGCAGCAGCACAGCGCCTTCGCGCGGATCTCGTCGAACAGCCGCTCGCGAGTGCGGGCGGTGAGCTTCTTTGAATCATTCAAGCCGCGGATCGGCTGCATGTCGTCGAGGATCACCGCTGCCGCGACCACCGGGCCGGCCAGCGGGCCCCGGCCGGCCTCGTCAACGCCTGCCATCAGGCCGGGCGTGTCCCAGCGCAGGCCGAGCTGCTCAGTCGGCAAGGATTTTCTCGATCGCATCGGTGGCGGCCTGCGCGGTGTTGCGACGCAGCGTGTGGTGCATGGTCTCGAAGCGCGCCGCCAGCGTCGCACAGGCCGCAGGATCGTCTAGCCAGTCAAAAGCCGCATCGGCCAGATGCTCGGGCGTCGCCTCTGCCTGCAGGAATTCGGGCACGGCGAACTGCCCCAGCAGGATGTTGGGCAGGCCGACCCAGGGCTGGTAGTTCTTGCGTTTCATGATCTGCGCGCTCAGCCAGTGCATCTTGTACGCGATCACCATCGGCCGCTTAAACAGCGCTGCTTCGAGTGTGGCGGTGCCGCTGGCGATCAGCGTCACATCGCAGGCGGCCAGCGCCAGGTGCGACTGACCGTCGAGCAATTCGACACCGACACCAGGCGCGTGCCGGAGCAGCAGCGGCTCAATGAGTGGGCGCAGACCGGGCGCTGCAGGTAGCACGAAGCGCAGGTCAGGACAACGGCGCTTCATCAGCGCAGCGGCCTCCAGCAAGGTCGGCGCGATGTACTGGATTTCCGAGCGGCGACTGCCCGGCAGCAACGCGACGACGGTATCGGTGTCGTTCAACTTCAGCGCGCGGCGACTGGCCTGCCGAGGCACCTCGAGCGGGATTGCATCGGCCAGCGGGTGGCCGACATAGGTGGCCGCCACGCCGTGCTGCGCATACAGCGCAGGCTCGAACGGGAAGATGCACAGCACATGGTCGACTGCACGCTTGATCTTCTCGATGCGCTCGCCGCGCCAAGCCCAGATCGACGGGCCGATGAAGTGGATGGTTCGGATGCCGCTCGCCTTCAGCCGCGCTTCCAGGTCCAGATTGAAGTCGGGCGCATCGACACCGATGAAGGCATCGGGCGGATCCTGCAGCAGCCGTTCTGCGAGGCGATTGCGGATGCGCAGCAATTCGGGGTAATGACGCAGCACCTCCGCGTAGCCGCGCACGGCCAGCTTGTCGCTGGGCCACCAAGCCTCGAAGCCTTGTGCCGCCATCCTGGGCCCGCCAATCCCGTGGGCGGCAAGCGCTGGCCAGCGTTGCTTCAGGCCACCCAACAGCAGCCCGGCCAGCAGGTCACCGGAAGCCTCGCCAGCGACCATCGCGAGGCGCGGCCCGTCGGTCGCCATGACTAACGGACGATGCCTCGCTGCGAGGCCGCGAGAAACTGGCTCATCACCGCGACATCGGCGGCCGCTTCTGGCGCGCTGGTGGCCAGTTCAGCGATCGCCTCCCGGGCCTGATCCAGCGTGTTGCCCTGGCGGTACAGCAGCCGGTGCATCTGCTTGACCGCGGCGATACGCTCAGGCCCGAAGCCGCGGCGGCGCAGCCCTTCTGCGTTGAAGCCACGGACCGCGAGCGGGTTGCCGTCGACCATCATGAAAGGCGGCACGTCTTGCGACACCGCGCTGGCGAAGCCGATCATCGCGTGCGGGCCGACCTTGACGAACTGGTGCACTCCAGTGAGCCCGCCGACGATGACCCAGTCGCCCAGATGCACATGGCCAGCCAGCGTCGCGTTGTTGGCGAGGATGGCCTGGCTGCCCACCTGGCAGTCGTGCGCGATGTGCACATAGGCCATCACCCAGTTGTCGTCGCCGACGCGCGTCACGCCACCGTCTTGGGCGGTGCCGATGTTGAAGGTGCAGAACTCGCGGATCGTGTTGCGGTCACCGATGCGCAGCTCGGTGGGTTCGTCGCGGTACTTTTTGTCCTGCGGCACGGCGCCGATCGAGCAAAACTGAAAAATCCGGTTGTCGCGGCCGATGGTGGTGCGGCCTTCGATCACGCAATGGGCGCCGATCGTCGTGCCCTCGGCCACCCGAACCTGGGAGCGCACGATGCTGTACGGGCCCACGCTCACCGATGCGGCCAACTCGGCGCCCGGTTCGATGATCGCGGTCGGGTGGATCAGTGACATTTCACTGCCACCGTCCCAATGAGGCCGGGCAGCACCATCGCGATCAGGGAATCCTGCGTACCGTGCACAGCAACTCGGCCTCGACAGCCAATTCGCCATCGACGGTGGCGCGCGCCTCGAACTTGAAGATGCCCGACTTCTGGCGAACCAGCACGACCTCGAGCACCAACTGATCGCCGGGTTCGACCGGTCGCTTGAAGCGAGCCCCATCGATGCCCGCAAAGTAGAACAACGCGTTGTCGTCGGGCGTGATGCCCAGCGTCTCGAACCCCAGGATCGCAGCCGCCTGCGCCAGCGCTTCGATCATCAGCACGCCCGGCATCACCGGTCGCTGCGGGAAATGGCCGCTGAAATACGGCTCGTTGATGCTGACGTTCTTCAGCGCCTTGATGCTTTCGTTCTTCTTCAGTTCGAGCACGCGATCAACCAGCAGGATCGGATAACGATGGGGAATCTTCTTCAGGATCTCGTGGATGTCCATCGTCATGGTTTGCTGTTCTTTTCGAGGGCCCGAATGCGGTCGCGCAATCGATGCAACTGACGCAGCGTGGCCGCGTTCTTTTCCCACGACGCATTGTCATCGATGGGAAACAGGCCGGTGTACAAACCCGGCTTGTGGATGGAATGGGTGGCCACCGAACGGGCACCGAGGTGCACATGGTCGGCTAGGCTCACGTGACCGACCACGCCTGCACCGCCGGCCATCGTGCAGTGCCTGCCAATGCGGGTGCTGCCCGATACGGCGGCCGTGCCTGCCAACGCGCTGTGCGCGCCGATGTGCACGTTGTGGCCGATCTGCACCAGGTTGTCGAGTTTCACGCCATCCTCGATCACGGTGTCGTCCAGTGCGCCGCGGTCGATGCAGGTGTTGGCACCAATCTCCACGTCGTCGCCGATGCGCACGCCACCAAGCTGCTCGATCTTGATCCAGCGGCCCTCGTGCGGTGCAAAGCCAAACCCGTCGGCACCGATCACCACACCGCTGTGAACGATCCCGCGCTCGCCGATGTGGCAGTCTGCACCCAGCACCACCTGCGCTGACAACCTCGTCTGCGCGCCGACCGATGCACCCGCTCCGATGTAGCACTGGGCGCCCACCACAGCCCCCTCACCGATGACCGCGCCGTTCTCGATCACCGCGAGCGGGCCCACCGATACGCCACGCCCCAGACGGGCTTGTTCATGCACCACCGCGGACGGGTGCACGGCGTGCGTGTCCTCACGCCGACTGCGCGCCGCCCACAGTTGCGTCAGCCTTGCAAAACAAAGGTAGGGATCCGCCGCAATGAGGGCCGCACCCCGCAGCATCGCCGCGTCGCGGTGCTGTGCTGAAACGATCACACAGCCGGCGCCCGAGGTGGCCAACGCGGGCAAATAACGGGGATTCGCAAGAAAGGAGATCGCGTCGGCGCCAGCAGATTCCAGCGTGGCGATGCGGCTGACAAGCTTTGCCGGATCGCCGATCAGTTCGGCGCCGAGCTGCGCCGCCAGTTCGCCTAGCGCAAACTGCGGAGCAGACTCACTTGGCGCCCTGTGCATTCAACGCCTTGACCACCTTGTCGGTGATGTCGATCTTGGGCCCGGCGAACACAGCCTCTTGCAAGATGAGGTCGTATTTTTCGCTCTCGTAGATCTGCTTGATGACCTTGTTGGCACGGTCAACGACGGCCGACAACTCTTCGTTCTTGCGCTGCGTCAGATCTTCCTGGAACTCGCGGCGTTTGCGTTGGAATTCACGGTCTTGCTCGACGAGGTCACGCTGGCGCTTGGTGCGGTCTGCCTCGGACAAGATGGGCGCTTCCTTGTCGAACTTCTCGCCAGCGGCCTTCAGCTTGGCGGCGATATCGCCCATCTCCTTGTCGCGCTTGGAGAACTCGGCTTCAAGTTTGGCTTGGGCCGCCTTGGCGGGAGTGGCCTCGCGCAAGACACGGTCGCTGTTCACATAGCCAATCTTGATTTCCTGAGCGTGGACTTGGCAAGCACCGAAGGCCAGCGCCGCGGCTGCCAGCGCATTCAAAGATAACCTGTTCATCAAAACGCAGTCCCGAGTTGAAATTGGATGCGCTCAATTCTATCTGTAGGCTCGAACTTGATCGGCTTGCCATAGCTGAGCTTGATGGGCCCGACCGGCGACACCCAACTGAAGCCGATGCCTACCGACGCGCGCAGGCTGTCGAAGGTCAGCTTGTCATCTACCCCCCAGACGTTGCCAAAGTCCAGGTAGGTGAACCAGCGCAGCGTGCGGTCGTTGCCGGTGCCGGGGAACGGCAGGTACAGCTCACTGTTGACGTTGAGGCGCCGGTTGCCGCCCAGGTACGCGCCGAGGTTATCGACCTGCCCCAAAGACCCTTGGTCAAACCCACGCACCGTACCGAGACCACCGCCGAAGAAGTTCTTGAAGATGGGGAAGGGCTTGTTGCCCAGGCCGCTGCCGTAACCGAGCTCGGCGTTGATGCCCAGCGTGATGCGGCGTATGGGTGTGAAGTACTGCTGGATCTGCAGGTCGGTGCGAACGTAGCGCTGGTCGGCAAGGAAGCTGACATCGACGTCGACCCGCGCCAGTCGCCCGGTGGTGGGTGCGATGGCACTGTCTCGCCCGTCTCGGGACCAGCCGATGGTCACCGGTATCGCTGTGCTCTTCGGGCCGAACAGTTGGCGGTATCGGAAGAAAGAGCTCGGCAAATTGTTGGTGCCCTGAATTTCCGTTTGCTCCACGCCGATGCCAAAGAACACCGTGTCGTACTCGGTGAACGGCACACCGAAACGTGTGGTCACACCCGGGGTGATCAACTTGTAGTCCTCGCCCTGGCTGTTGATCGGCTGGGCAGTTCGGTAAAACACACTGATCGCGCGCGAAATGCCGTCTTCCGTGAAGTAGGGATCGACGGTGCTCAATGCAACCGTCTGCTGGGATTTGCTGGTGTTGAACTCGATGCCGAGATAGTTGCCTGTGCCAAAGACGTTGTCTTGCTTGATCGATGCCGTGAGAGTAACTTTCTCTGCGCTGGAGAAACCCGCGCCGAGCAAGATGTTGCCGGTTGGCTTTTCCGTGATGGTCAGCGTGAGGTCGACTTGGTCTGAGGTGCCGGGCACTTCGGTGTTGTCGACGGTGACATCGCTAAAGAAGCCGAGGCGGTCGACGCGGTCGCGCGACAGCTTGATCTTCGGGCCGTCGTACCACGACGATTCGAATTGGCGGAACTCGCGACGCACCACTTCGTCACGCGTTTTGGTGTTGCCTGCGACATTGATGTGCCGCACATAGACCCGCCGCTGGGGGTCTGCCTGCAGCACGATCTCGACATGGCCATTGGCGCGATCGATATCCGGACGGGCATCGACGCGGGCGAAGGCATAACCGAAGTTGCCGAACTTCTCGGTGAATGCCTTGGTCGTCGCGGCAACTTCCTCGGCCCGGTAGACCTGCCCGAGCTTGATGGTGACCAGCGGCTTGAACTCGTCGTCCTTGGCCAGGTACTCGCCCTGCAGCTTGACGGCGGTGACGGTGTAGGACTGACCTTCCCGGATGTTGATCGTGATCGAAATGTCCTGTTTGTCCGGCGAGATGGCGATCTGCGTGGAGTCGATGTTGAATTCGAGATAGCCGCGGTTCAGGTACCAGGCCTTCAGTGTTTCGAGGTCAGCATTGAGCTTGGTGCGCGAATAGCGATCGGCTTTGGTGTAGAACGACAGCCACCCGGTTTCTGCCAGCGCGAACAGGCCCTTCAACTCGCTCTCGCTGTAGGCGCGGCTGCCCAGGACACGGATCTCGCTGATCCTAGCGACCGAGCCTTCAACCACGTTGAAGGTGACGTTGACTCGGTTGCGCTCCTGCGGCGTCACGGTGGTGGTGACTTCGACGCCATACAGACCGCGGGTCAGGTACTGCCTCTTGAGTTCTTGCTCGGCACGGTCTGCCAGCGCGTTGTCGAAGGGCTGCCCTTCGCCCACACCGAAATCCGCCAGGGCCTTGATCAGCACGTCCTTCTCGAACTCCTTGGTGCCCACGAAGTCGATGGCACTGATGATGGAGCGCTCCTCGACCACCACCACCACCACCGATCCGGCGATCTGAATGCGCACGTCCTTGAACAGTCCGGTGCCAAACAAGGCGCGCAGTGCCGCCACGCCTTTTTCATCGGTGTAGCTGTCGCCAATGCGGAACGGCAACGAGGCAAACACGGTGCCGGCATCGATGCGTTGCAGGCCCTCGACGCGTATGTCGCTGAGCTGAAAGGGCTCCACCGCCCACGCGTTGGCACCAAGCACACCGATCGCGAGAAGCACGGAAACCAGGCAGCTACGCAACGACGATAAACAAGAATTGATTCGCAAAATGGGTCGCATAAAGGGGAAAAAACTAGCCCACGAGTCGGGCCACGTCGTTGAAAAGCGCGATGGACATCAGCATCAGCAAGATGGCCACCCCTCCACGTTGCAGCAGTTCGAGCCACCTATCGGAAACGGGCCGCCCCGTCACCAATTCAAAAAGATGGTACATGAGGTGCCCACCATCGAGCATGGGCAGCGGCAGCAGATTCAACACACCCAGGCTGATGCTGACCACCGCCAGAAAGCCCAGGTAGTAGGCCAGACCGACACGCACCGACTGGCCCGCGTAATCGGCAATGGTCAACGGGCCGGTCAGGTTCTTCAGTGAGGCTTCGCCGATCACCATGCGGCCAAACATCTTGAGTGTCAACGCCGCCATGTCGGCGGTGTGGCCCACCGCTTTCGACAGACCGTCAAACACGCCATAGCGCACCGTGACCATTTCCGCTGGCGCGCCGATGAAAGCTTCGATGCGCCCGATGCGGCGCTCGCCGTCGGTCACCGCCACCGGTTCGACATCGATTTGCAGCCGCTGCGCGTCGCGTTCGATCACCCAGCGCATCGGTGATATGAGGTCGGCGGATCTGCTGGACCGAATCATCTCGCGCAAGCTGGACGCGTCGGCGATGGCGATACCGTCCACCGACAACACCCGGTCACCGGCACGCAGGCCCGCCGTTTGCGCCGCGCCACCGGGTTTGATCTCGCCCATGACCGGCTGGGCGTACACGCCTGCCAGTCCGATGCGCCGCAGCATCTGAGCATCAACCTCCTGGCTGCCCAGCCGATCGAGCGCAAGCAGGGTGCTGCGTTCGTGGTGACCACCGGCATCGGTCACACGCAGATGCAGCGCTTCGCCGCGCAGCACGGCCTGCGTCACATGCCAGACCAGATCGGTCATCGACCGCACCTCGGTCCACTCGACGCCATCGGGCGAGGTGGCCTGCACCCAGTCGCCGGCGCGCAGCCCGGCCTGATCGGCCAGGCTGGACGCCACGGGCGAGCCGCCGAGCAGCGCTTTCGGCTCGTCCATGCCGATCCAGTACGCACTGGCGTAGAGCACCACCGCCAGCGCCAGGTTGGCGATCGGGCCTGCCGCAACGATGGCCGAGCGCTTCCACAGCGGCTGACGGTTGAAGGCGCGTTCCTGTTGCGCCGGATCCACTGGCGCCTCGCGCTCATCGAGCATGCGCACATAGCCGCCCAGCGGCAGCACGGCGACGACGAATTCGGTGCTGTCGGGCGTGGCCTGACGCCGCCAGATCACCCGACCGAATCCGACCGAGAACCGCAACACCTTGACGCCACAAGCCACCGCGACGCGGTAATGGCCGTACTCGTGCACGACGATCAGCACGCCCAGCGTGAACAAGAAAGCGAGCACGGTGATCATCGGGCGATGCGCTCCACCGTCAGCGACGCAGCCCGACGCGCCCGGGTGTCGAGCGCGATCAGCCCTTCGATCGAGGCACTTTCATCCGGCTGCGGCAACACCGATTCGAGGGTGTCGACGTTGACCTGATGGATCTGGTCGAAACCGATGGCACCGGCGAGAAACGCCGCCACCGCGATCTCGTTGGCGGCGTTCAACACAGCGGTGCTGCCTTCGGGCCCGCGCAGTGTTTCCCAGGCCAACGGCAGGCCCGGGTAACGCTGCATGTCCGGCGGCTCGAAGCTCAGCGCCGCCAGCGACGGGAAGTCGAGCAGGCCGGCACCCGACACCATGCGCTCGGGGAACGACAGCCCATAGGAAATCGGCACCCGCATGTCGGGCGTGCCCAGTTGCGCCAGCACCGAGTTGTCGCGGCACACCACCATCGAATGCACGATGCTTTGCGGGTGGATCACCACCTTGATCTGCTCCGGCGTCAAATCGAACAGCCAGCGCGCCTCGATGACTTCGAGCGCCTTGTTCATCATGGTCGCGGAATCGACCGAAATCTTGCGGCCCATCACCCAGTTCGGGTGCGCGCAGGCCTGGTCGGGCGTGACGCTGGACAGCGTGTTCACATCGCGGGTGCGGAACGGCCCGCCAGAGGCGGTCAGGATGATGTGGTCGATGCGCGCGGCCCAGCGGCGGCGGTCTTCGGGCAGGCACTGGAAGATGGCCGAGTGCTCGCTGTCGATGGGCAGCAGCTGCGCCCCGCCCTCGCGCACCGCCGACATAAACAAGGCACCGCCAACAACCAACGCCTCTTTGTTGGCCAGCATCAGCCGCTTGCCCGCACGCGCCGCGGCCAGGCAAGGGGCCAACCCGGCCGCGCCGACGATGGCGGCCATCACCGCATCGACCTCGGGGTGCGAGGCCATCTCGCACAAGGCCTGCGCACCGACCAGCACCGCAGTGGCACTGCCAGCGTCGCGCAACTTTGCCTGCAGCGTTTGCGCCGACGCGGCATCGGGCAGAACCGCAAAGCGCGGCGTCCAGGCCAGGCATTGCGCCAGCAATTCGTCGATACGGCGCTGTGCGCTCAGCGCGAACACCTCGTAGCGATCGCGATGGCGTGACAGCACGTCCAGCGTGCTGCACCCGATCGATCCGGTGGACCCGAGGATGCACACGCGCATGCGTGGTGAGTGCGGGCTCATGTCAACCGAGGTCATAAGGCGCTGAAGGCCAAGGCCAACGGAAACACCGGCAGCAAGGCATCGACGCGATCAAGCACGCCGCCATGGCCCGGCAGCAAACCACTGCTGTCCTTGGCACCGGCATGGCGCTTGACCAGTGACTCGACCAAATCCCCCACCACGCCCATCGCGACCAGGAAAACGCAGACCAACACCCCTCCTGTGAGGCCGATGTGCACGTAGAGATGGGTGAAAAGGCTGGGCGAGTCCAGCGACCAACGGCGATCAATGGCCATCCACGCCACCGCCAATACGAGCACGCCGAGCATGCCGCTCCACACACCCTCCCAGCTCTTGCCCGGGCTGATGGCCAAGGCC
>JAKFUQ010000225.1 GCA_021732645.1 Rhizobacter sp.
GTGAACAACGCTTCTTGCATTCCGTCCGCTCCGCGCATCGCGTTCACTCCGTGATCAATCCCAACACGGTATCCACAACGACCGCCCGCCACACGACGTTTACTCGTGAGCGAAATTCAACAGCCTGTTAGAGAACTTGCTTTGGGGATCAACGATTCGCTTGAGTTCACGCAAGGCCTCTGCCTCGGGATAAGCGCGATTGAACTGTTCTCGCGTCGCGTGCAGTTGGTACGGCAGGTAGTAGCGGCCTTCGTTCTCAATCGCCAAATCGATCAGTTCTCGCGTCCAGCGACCGACGGCCTCCAGCGCACGCGCATGCGTTCGTTGCTTGAAGTAGAGGACGAACGAAAAGACATCTTCTTTTGCCCATGGCAGCATCGACAAGCCGTCGGCTGGTGAATGCCTGATCGATACGTTCACAGCCTCAACCTGATGGCGACGAAGCACGCCAGCCAGATCACGTGAAAACGAGAGGAACCGGCGCCGTGGCACGAAAAATTCCTGCAGCACGTAGGTCGAAATTCGACGTGTTCGTGGCTCCAGTTCCGCGACGTCGAGACTCGCTTCGTGGTTAAGCCACTTCACGCAAGGCCGTGCCGTCAGTAACGGATGCACAACAGAAGTGTTGAGCCTGCTGCCACCTGGTAGCTCCGTCAACGCCCACAGCACGTTCTTCTCTACGCCATAGTTTTGATGCTGTGGCACCAAACGGCCCAGCTCGGTCAGCGGCTTGGTCATGGTGCGCCAGGTCACACACACCGGCTCGTTGAACTCGGGAGGAAGCAAGTCCGCGTTGTGGAGCATGCATGACTCATCTGCCAAGACACTGTCGTCGAAATACTGCGCATACCGGTCCAAACTTACCTTAGTCACCACGCGCTCGATGCGCGTGTTGTCGACCAACTCAAGTTCGACTTCTGTGATCACGCCGATGGCACCGTAACCACCGACCGCTGCCCGAAAAAGCTCAGCGTTTTGAGTCCCGCTCGCTTCGACGACAGAACCATCGGCAAGCACGATCTGCAGCGCGCGCACGGTGTTTCCCACCGGGCCGCGCCCCACATAACGGCCATGCGCATTGACAGACACCGATCCACCAACGGTGAAGTTGGAATAGCTCTGCATCGTCTTGATCGAGAGGTTCAGTGGATCGACGATGTCTTGCAAGTCACGCCAGCGCATGCCCGCCTGCACACGCACGACTTTGTCTTCTCTGCGTATCCAGACCAGTCGGTTCATCACCCGCATGTCCAGGTGCAGCCCGCCAGAAACTGCCACCTGGCCGCCCATGCTGTAGCGGCCGCCACCGACTGCCACTCTTCCGGACCACTGTCGAACCGCGTGGGTCACCTCCTCCGTGCGAGTTGGCGTTTCGACACGTGCCACCACCACCGAATAGATGCCGGTGACATTGGAAATGACGAGTCCCGTCGCGCAGAACGCTCGGGTCGGCAGGACAAGCAGCCCAGCGCTTGCCAACGATCTAGACAAAAGCGTGCGCCGGGTCTGCAGGCCGAAGTTGGAGCCAGTGGACGCGGGACTCATGAGGTGCATCGGCCGTCTCCGTGGTCCACTCTAGCCGCTGTGCAGCGCGCACCCAGGACAACCACAATGTCGCGTCGTACTCATACCCTCAACCCTCGTAATGTCGATATCCATCCCGCCATGCCCCTGTGGCGCCGCCCTGCCCTACGCCGGCTGCTGCGGCCGCTTCCTTGCCGGACCGCAGCACCTGATGGCACCCACCGCCGAGGCGCTGATGCGCTCGCGCTACAGCGCCTACACCCTGCAGCTCGACGACTATCTGTTCGCGACTTGGCACCCGAGCACCCGACCGACCCCGCCGTTTCACCACGAGCCCGGGCTGCGCTGGCTGGGGCTGCAGCTGCTCGCCCATGAACAGACAGACGCCGACCATGCGCACGTCGAGTTCGTTGCCCGCAGCAAACTGGCAGGCCGCGCGCACCGCCTGCGCGAACGCAGCCACTTTGTGCGAGAAGGCGGCCTCTGGCTGTACCTGAACGGCGTGGTCAGCTGAACGCCCGCACCGCCGAGCTGCGCTAGACTTCGCTTCAGTGTGGGGGGGTAGCTCAGCTGGGAGAGCGTCGCGTTCGCAATGCGAAGGTCGGGAGTTCGATCCTCCTCCTCTCCACCATCCACACATTCCAAGAGGTCCCGCAAAGTCCTCTGAAATCTTAAAAGCCCTGGAGAATCAACGCTCTAGGGCTTTTTTCTTTTTCTTACGGTCCCACGCAGTCCCAAGAGATCCGAGTTCACATTGCAGTAACTTCCGCAGTAACCGCAGAATTCAGTCAATTCACGCGGCGGAGTTACTGCATGGCACTGCACCTCATCCCCTCACACGCCACCATCAAGAACATCAGGCCCACCGACGAGCGCAAGCGGCTGTCTGATGGTGCTGGGCTGTACCTTCTGCTGTTCGTCAAAGGCGGCTCGCATGGGTGGCGCCTGGACTACACCGTTGACGGTCGCCGCAAGACGTTAAGCCTCGGGACCTATCCCACCACGAGCCTCAGCCTGGCCCGAAAGCACGCCGAGGAGGCTCGCAGGATGGTTCGCGAGGGGGTGGACCCGAGCGGCACTCGAAAGGCTGCACGTGCTGAACGTGTGAGGCAGCGCGTGGTTGAGGATATGGCTGCGGCAGGACTGCCGCCGATCGACTCCTTCGAGGCGGTCGCTCGCGAGTGGTACGGCAAACACTCCCCCCAATGGGCACCGAGCCACGCCGAGAAAATCATTCGCCGCCTAGAAAGAGACGTGTTCCCGTGGATCGGTCAGAAGAACGTGGGCGCCATCGTACCCACCGAGCTGTTGACTCTGCTGAAGCGGGTCGAAGCGCGGGGCGCACTTGAGACCACCCATCGGGTCCAGCAAAACTGCGGCCAGGTGTTCAGGTACGCAGTCGCCACAGGCCGCGCCGAAAGCGATCCGAGCCGCGACCTGCGCGGCGCGTTGCCACCGTGGAAGCCCGAGCATTACCCGACCCTCACTGACCCACGCAAGGTGGGCCGCTTGTTGCGCGACATCCATGCCTGCGAAGCCGGTTTCATCACCCGGTGCGCGCTGAAGCTGTCACCGCTGTTGTTCGTGCGACCGGGCGAGCTGCGACGCGCCGAGTGGAGCGAGATCAACCTTGATGCGGCAGAGTGGCGCATTCCTGCGGCCAAGATGAAGGGACGGGTCACGCACATCGTGCCGCTGGCCAAGCAGGCGATCGCCGTGTTCAAGGAGTTGCAGCCACTGACCGGACGCAACAAATGGGTGTTTCCCGGTGTGCGCACGAACGGCGAGCCGATGAGTGAGAACACCGTGAACGCTGCTCTGCGGCGCCTTGGTTACGAACGTGCCGCACTCACGGCTCACGGCTTTCGCGGGATGGCTTCGACCCTGCTTCATGAATGCGGGTGGCCATCCGACGTGATCGAGCGTCAGTTGTCCCACGCCGAACGGAATGCCGTGAAGGCCGCCTACAACCACGCAGAACATCTCCCGGAACGACGCAAGATGATGCAGGCCTGGGCCGATCATCTCGACAAGCTTCGCAAGGGCGCGGAAGTACTGCCACTGATGAAGCAGGCCTGAACGGCCGACTGGCTAAGTGCTTGTCGATACTGCAAGCCGATGGTCAATTGAAAGGCTCAATTCCGTCCCGTGATTTCCGGTTGGACTAGCTGCCAGGCTTATGCGGAATAGCTGGCTGAGTCTGTGCTCCAAGGACGACCGACCGGAGGACAAGCCAATTAGGTGATCATTGACGCAAGCGGCCACGGTTCCAATCGACATTTTTACGATAAGCGTGTTTTCGTCGAGGCTACTTGCTTGGTAAAGATGGTTCCCAAGCCGCAAGAATTTGACGCCAATCCAGCACGGCGGTCGTACAGACAAGATCCTATGGTTGCCGGGACATCTTCTACTGGAGGTCGTCCGTGCAACCAACATCTTCTGAGCCATCGCCTGTCCCATCAGACACAGTCGCGCCTTTGTTTCTTCGCTTGCCAACCGTCATGCGAATCACCGGCCTGGGTCGCTCCACGATCTATCGATTGATCGCCGATCGACGATTTCCAAGTCCGGTTCGCCTCGGCCCGCGCGCAGTCGCATGGCGGCGATCGGACCTGGATCGATGGAGCGAAGCGAGGCCCGAAGTGGCCCACTGACGACAGCGCCGTTGCGCGACAAACACGTACCGATGGCGCATCAACCTGGTGTCATCAGCATGAGCTTCAGAAGCGCGCCGATCAGCATCAAGGCGACAGCGATCCGCCCCCACCGCCAGGTGGTGAACCGGTAGCGGTGATTGGCAAAGAACGCGCGATGTAGACGACCCAGCGCGCACAGCAAGGCCGTGGTGCCGACGAACGGACCGAACAAACCGACCGGCTGCGGCACCTGGTGGACCATCAGGATCCACACACACGGCCAGCCCACCGCATCGACACAGGCCAACCATCGCCGACCAGGCCAATACGGCACATCCGCCGGTGCTTCACGTACCAGCCAAAGCCACATCATTGACTCCTTCTCCCAGGTGATGGTCACACCCACCCTGCCCCAATTTCCGAGGGAGCCGGGAATTTGAATTCGATGACTGTTCATCCCTAGACGCAGTCTGCTGTCTTGACCTGAACTCTGCCCCGCATTCGTCGGTCGCCGTGCGAGACCCAGCGCGCCGCGATCGAGTGCGGGCGCCCAGGGCAGCGTGGAATAAATGGCAGGGGCCCGCCAGCGCAAAGTGAAACGAAGCGCTTGCGGGAAGGCCGCCGTTTATGCCGCGAAAGGCCCTGGCACCCGCACGCGCGGCGCGACGGTTCGCACATCAGGCGACCGATGAATGTGGGGCCTCACAAGCCTGGCGCCACAGGGATGTCGGGTTCGCTTCCGACCAGTCCCATGGTGCGCTGAAGCCTCTTGCGGGATGTGGATCGGCTTGCCCACCTCGTGAACCAAAACGAACGACTCGTCACCATTTGACACGTCGCGACACTGGACAAGATGGGGCCTGCTCAGCCTCAATTCGCAGCATCAACGGCTCCATCCCGATGCCCGCGACAAGCCGCCGTCCGAAGCGGTCCAACCAGGCCGCGCTCCTCAGCGCCATGCCTGCTGGAGACACGGATGAATACTGATTCCTCGTCGGCCGAAGGCGCAGAGCCACCGGACAGCAGCGGGTCATCCGCTCCGGCCTGGTCCCAGCGCGACCATGCGGCACTGCCCGCACCGGCGCTCGGCCCCAAAGCGTCGCTGATCCAGGTGCGTCGTCGACAGGGACGGCTCACCCGCGCGGGCACGTGCACCGCGACCCGCTCCGGAATTCAGCTGTCCACCGCCGACGGCGCCGTCGTATTCGTGCTGCGCGGTGTCGGCATTGCGCTGTATCTCGAACGCACGCAGCGACGCCCGCTGGGCACCCACCTGATCCAGTCGATGCTGTTTGCCAGCCGCTGTGAGTTCACACGTTGGTGCGAGGCCGAACCCCTGCGATTCGACGAGCCCCACCTGCATCAGCGCCTGCGGCGTCACGGCGAGGAGTTCTTCGATGGATCGCGCTGAACGTACGGATCAGGGTGACAGTGCAGCGCACGCCGATGCCTGCTCGCGGCTGCTCGGCATCGCCGTGCAGATCGAAAACGCCGTCGACAACGCCGCGGCAGTGCATCTGTTGCAGCGGGGGACGGCCGCGCTCGGTGCGGACGCGGCGGTCTTCATCAGCTTCGTGCGTGACGATGTGACGCTCGCTTCTTACCGCTACCTGCTGGCGTGCGACCCGGTCTGGGCGCTGCAGTACGCGCAGAACGGCTGGTGCCTGGACGATCCCTGGCTGCGCTATGCCCTCTACAACGCCGCCCCGATCCGGGCCGAGGAGTTGCCACCGCTGAACGAGCGCGAACGCTGGGTTGTGGACGGCGCGGCTCATTTCGGCTTCGTGTCGACGCTGATCGTGCCGGTGCCCTCCCCGGCCGCGCAATCGCGTGTCGCCGTCCTGTGCCTGGGGTCGGCGCATCGGCAGCACTTCGTCGGGGAGGGGTACGGACGAATCCGGTTGCTGGCGCGCAGCCTGGCGATGGAACTGGGCGACTGGATGCACCGGCAGGTCAGGGCCGACCTGATGGCCCAGGCCCGCATCACCGAAGACGATCTGGTGCTGCTGTGGCATCAGCAGCAAGGCCACAACAGCAAGGTGATCGCAACGCTGATGAAGACCGAGGCGAAGACGATCGACTGCCGCTTCCAGCGGCTGAGCCTGAAGCTGGGCGCGGCCAACCGCCGTGCCGCCTTGCGCGTGGCGGAGATCTACGGGCTGATCTGATCGGCGTCAGGTCGCAGCGCCTGCTGCCATGGCTCGGGCAGCGTCAACAGGCCGGACCAGGCTGCTTCCTCGGACAATGACGCCAACGTCAGTGAGGTTTCGCGGGCAGGAACACGCGGTGCCGCGAGTGCCCGGTACAGCGGGTCGATGCCATCGGCGAGCAGGCTGTAAAGCGCTTCCTCGTGACGACCTTGCTCTGCGAGCACCTTCGACGCATCGAGCCGCACACCGTGGTCAGCGGGGATGGCCCACTGCAGCGCTTGGATCAGCGATTCCACTGGCTCTTCGGTTCCGGTTCGCTGCACCTCAAGGTGGGACCGCAACGCGGCCACGCGATCCGCCATCGAGGCCTCGATGCGCAGGGCCTGCGATCGGCGCAGCGCGTCATGCAATGGCACCGGCAAGCCCACATCGTCGTTCAGCCACAGCGGTTCACAGACCCAGACCGGGCGGCCCGGATCGAGACGACGCAGCGTGTCCACCAGCCGCGTTTCAAAGGCGGCTTGCGAGGGAGTCGCCTCCCCGGGCAGCGAGATCCCCGGAAAGGATTTCTGGGACAGGATCGCGCCCAGTGACAGCACCTGTTGCCCGTTGGCTTCCAGCGCGCTCAGAACGGCTGGCGTGCCGGCAGCGGGTGCACAGCGGACCCAGCAAAAGCTCATTGTGCGAGCCAGCACCTCGATCGAGGCGGTGACCCATCGGCGGTAGCTGGGCCAGCCGCCCGGCAACAGGTCAGCCTTGTGATCGCGATGCTTCAGGGCGGCGACCACGCGCGCGCTGTCGACGCCGCCCCGGTCGCAATAGACCAGCACCGGCGCACCCAGTGCCAGTGGGGCCAGGTGGCTCTCCAGTGCAGCGGGCAGCGCAACGGACACCGCGTCAACCGTGGGTATCGGAGGTGCACTTGAAGGCGCGCTCTCAACGTTCTCTGCACCCGTCGGCACGACCGGCCCAGACCACGGTACCGAGACGGCGCCCGGCAGGTGATCGTCAGCGTAGCGCTCGTCCTCGCGCAGATCGACGATCAGCTCATAGCTGTCGAACTCCTGAACCTCCAGCTGATGCGGGTGCACAGGCAGACGCAGCGAAAACAGCGGCAGGGGCATCGCAATCCACGAACAGTTTGCAAGAAAACGACCTGAATCCAGCGCCAGCCGCGCCCGATTCCGACCCTAGAGTGAATTCACGGCACCACGCAAAACAACCCAGGATAAATCGACCCTGAATCCGCCAGCGAGAGCACCCACGATGAACTTCAACTCAACTCTAAACCTCGCTGGCGGCATCGCGGTTCGAATTTGTGCCCGCGGGTACACGGGACGTTGTGGCGCGAGGACTGGAGTCACCACCGTGGTCGCGGCAATGCTGATGACCAGCGGGCTGCTGCTCCCCCGACCCGCTGCCGCGGTCGATGGCTGTCTGGTGATGTTGTGCTTTGCGGCACCGAACTGGAGAGCGATTCCGCGCTGCGTGCCACCGATCCGCCAGGTACTCCGCGACCTGGCACGTGGCAAGTCGTTCCCGACCTGCGCGATGGTGGGCGTTGGCAATTCAGCCCGCAATGATTGGGCAAGCGCGCCCCGTTACTGCCCACCTCAGTACACCCGCTTGGCCTTCGGCGACACCGGTCCGGTGCCTTACTGCGACTACACCGGGGCGGTGTCGGTCTCCGTCAACGGAACCCTGTTCTCCCGCACATGGTGGAACGTCGATGGCGGGTCGGTGACGGAGTTCACCCCAGCCGCAAAGAAACAACTCGGCGGCTTGAACACCCAGTTCGACACCGACTACGCGAACTGGCTGTCGGCGCAGCCACCGGTGGCTGCCGTGGACTCGAACCCCTGAGGCCCGAGATGGACGGCACGCTGTTTCTCGCCCTGGCCCTGCGCTGCGCGCCGCAGGTCGATGCCGGCACCGCGCAGGCGCTGGTCGCCGTCGAAAGCGGCTTCAACCCTCATGCGATCGGCGTCGTGGGCGGCGCACTGATCCGGCAGCCACGAACCCAGGCGGAAGCCATTGCGACGGCGAAGGCGCTGCAGGCCGCGGGCTGGAATTTCAGTGTCGGACTGGCACAGATCAATGTGCGCAATCTGGAGCCTCTGGGTCTGACGGTCGAGAGCGCCTTCGATCCCTGCGCCAGCCTGACGGCGATGCAGACCGTGCTGGCCGATTGCTACGACCGCGCCTCGGCGAAAAACGCCAATACCGCCGCCCGTTCTCAAGCGGCATTGCGGCAGGCCCTGTCCTGCTACTACAGCGGCAACTTCGTCACCGGCTTCGCGCACGGCTACGTGCACCGGGTCGCACTGGCCGCGCGGCCACCGCGCACACCAGAAGCCTCATCCACTTCCCTGTCCCCGCTCGTCATCGCCAAGGAGGCACCATGAACCGCACTGCATTGATTCGCCGCATCGGCCTGCCCACGGCCGTTCTACTCGCCGCTGCACCGCGTCTGGTCTGCGCGCAGAGCTTCGACAAGATCAACACCACGGTCACCAACGTCAACACGATCCTGGTGACGATCTCGATCGCGGTGGTCACGATCGCGATCATCTGGGCCGGCTTCAAGATGATCTTCCAGGGTGCGCGGCTGGCAGACGTCGCCAATGTGCTGATCGGCGGCACGTTGGTCGGCGGCGCTGCGGCGTTCGCCAGCTACATCGTTGCCTGATTGATCGGGCAGTCCGCCATGCACGCCGAAGTCATCTACAAAGGCGCCACGCGACCGGCGATGAAGCTGGGCGTCCCGCTGGTGCCGCTGGTCATCCTGTTCGGCACCGGGATGCTGCTGGTCATGTGGGGCGGCATCCTGGTGAGCTGGTGGATCGCGCTAGCCGTCGTCGTGGCGGTCCTACCCGCGCTCGCCTGGATGCGCTTCGTGACGGCGAAGGACGACCAGCGGTTCCGGCAGATGTTCGTCGCGTTGAAGCTGCGCATCCACGACCGCAATCGCAGCCTCTGGAAATCGCGCAGCTATGCGCCCACCGTCTACCGGGGAGCCCGCGATGCTTGGCATGTCTAGAAACGATGGCGCCGACACCCGATCCAGCCGCAGCGCTCGCGTGGCTTCGCGGCCGCGGCACTGGACTCAGGCCAAGGCGGAGAACCCATTGGGCAGCTTCGTGCCCTTCTCCTCGCTGGTCAGCCCGCACGACGTGATCACACGCGGCGGCGACTACCTCCGGGTCTGGCGCCTGGAGGGCGTGGCCTTCGAGTGCGCCGATGAGCACCTGATCGCCGAACGGCACGAGGCGCTGTGCAGCCTGCTGCGCAATCTCGTGGGTGGCCAGTGGGCAGTGTGGACGCACCGGCTGCACCGCGTCGTCAATGACGGGCTGCAGCACCCAAGCGAGCCTGGCTTCGCCCGAGATCTGTCGGTCGCCTACCAGGCGAAGCTGAGCGGGCACCGGATGATGAGCAACGAGCTCTACCTGACCCTGGTCTACCGGCCGAACACCTCCCGTGTGAGCCGCGCACTGCAATCGACGCGGCGATCACGATCCGCGATCGCCGAGGCCCAGGCCGATGCGCTGCGGGTGATGGAGGAGCGATCGGCACTGGTCGCGCGGGTGCTGCGGGGTTTCGGGCCTCAGCTGCTCGGCGTCTGCGAACGGCGAGGCCGGAGGTACTCGGAAGTCGCGGAGTTCCTCGGCTATCTGGTCAACGGCTGCTGGCGGCCGATCCCGATGTCGGCGGGCCCGCTGTATCGGACGCTGCCGACGACCCGGCTGTCCTTTGGTGGGGACAAGCTAGAAATCCGCCAAGGCGATCAGCGCCGATATGCAGCCCTCGTCGACATCAAGGAGTACTCCGACGCCGTCGAACCCGGCATCCTGAACGCACTGCTCTACGAGGCCAGCGAGTTCATCGAGACCCAGAGCTTCTCGATCCTGCCGCGCCGCGAGGCCATGCGAGCCCTCGAATTGCAGCGCGACCAGCTGATCGCCAGCGATGACGTGGTGGCCAGCCAGGTGGGCGAGATGGATGTGGCACTGAACGAACTCGGCGACGGCCAGTTCTGCATGGGCGAGTACCACCACAGCCTGGTCGTCTTCGGCGAGGATGTGGCCGATGCCGGCCGACGCGCGGCACAGGCGATCGGCGCCGTCGGTGAGGCCTCCAGCCTTCAAATGTCCCCGGTGGATCTGGTGGCCGATGCCGCCTGGTTCGCGCAGATGCCGGGCAACTGGCAGTGGCGGCCGCGAGATGCCAAGCTCAGCTCGCGCGCCTTCGCGGCGCTGTCCAGCGGCCACAACTTCGCCCGCGGCAAGCGCGACGGCAACCCCTGGGGTGAGGCGCTGGCCCTGCTGCGCACGCCCTCGGGTCAGCCCTTCTACCTGAACCTGCACAGCAGCCCCGAAGGCGAGGATTCCGCCGACAAGAAGCTGCCGGGCAACACGCTGATCATCGGCTCGACCGGCGTCGGAAAGACGACGCTGGAGATGTTCCTGCTGACGCTCACGCGCAAGTGGGACCCGGCGCCGCGCCTTGTGCTCTTCGACCTGGACCGTGGCTGCGAGATCGCGATCCGCGCACTGGGTGGTCGCTACTTCACGCTCGAAGCCGGCAAGCCCACCGGCTGCAACCCGCTGCAGCGCGAGCCCACACCGGCGCGCATCCAGTTCTGGGAGCAACTGATCCGCACCTGTATCGCCACGCCGGCCATGCCGTTGTTGCCGGCCGACGAGCGCGCCATCGCCGATGCCGTCAAGGCTGTGGCGATGATGCCGGCGCCGCTGCGCCGTTTCTCGACCGTCCGGCAGAACCTGCCCAAGGCGGGCGAGAACAGCCTCTTCGAGCGGCTCGGCCGCTGGTGCCAGGGCGGCGCGCTCGGTTGGGTGTTCGACCAGGCCGACGACCGCCTGCTGGACCTGCATGCGGCCAACGTCATCGGCTTCGACACCACCGAATTCCTCGACCTGCCCGAGGTGCGCACGCCGGTGATGATGTACCTGCTGCAGGTCATGGAAGAGCTCGTCAACGGCGAGCGGCTGATCTACGTGATCTCCGAGTTCTGGAAGGCGCTCGACCACGAAATCTTCAGCGACTTCGCCAAGCAGAAGCAGAAAACGATCCGCAAGCAGAACGGCCTGGGAATCTTCGACACCCAGAGCCCGTCCGACGTGCTGCGCCACCCGATCGGCCGCACGATGATCGAGCAGAGCGTGACCAAGATCTTCCTCGCCAACCCGGAGGCGGTGCGAGAGGAGTACGTCGAGGGGTTTGGTCTCAGCGAAGCCGAGTTCGAGATCGTCAGGAGTCTCGGTGCACAAGGGGGCCGGCGCTTCCTCGTCAAGCAGGGTCACGCCAGCGCGATCTGCGAACTGGACCTCGCCGGACTCGAGGATTTCATCACCGTGCTCTCGGCCACCACCGACAACGTCGCACTGGTCGACAGCGTGCGCGAACGACATGGTGACGATCCGTTTCAATGGCTTCCCGTTCTCCTTCGCGAGGTTCAGGATCGCAAGACCCGAACCTCAAGGAGATCTGCATGAAAATCGTTCAATCCCTCCTGGTCTGCGGTGCACTGACCATGGCAACTACGCCGTCGATCGCGCAATTCGTCAAGGGCAACGAAGCCGTGAAGTTGATGGCCGATGGATCTATGAAGGTCGAGCTACCTCCTTTGCCAACGACAGGGCCAATCCGATCGACGAAGCCCTGCGCGGCGAGCGAGAAATGCCACGGTGGCGCATGGCTGATGGTTGAAACCAATGATGGGCTGGTCGAGTGCACCGAAGCCTACGCCCGAGCCGGTGCTTGTCGTACTTCGACCTATGGGGCTACCAAGCTGTTACGGCTGTGGGTGGTGAAGTCTCGTGAGACATGGCTGCAATGCCAGCTTCCAGATATCGCAAGCAAGTGCGTGAATATGTTCGCGAGGCCTCCCGCGAATCTTCCATATCCGGCAGCTCAGTAACTCAAGGGGTTTGCCATGTTCAACTGGGTCGGAGCACAACTCGACGGAATTCTCAGCGCCTATGTGCTTGGCGTCGTGTCGGCATTGATGGCGGGAATTGCGCCGATCGCACTGACGGCCATGACGCTCTGGGTCACGCTCTACGGTTGGGCGGTGCTGCGAAACGAAGTGTCGGAGACCTTGCCAACTTTCATGTGGAAGGTCTTCAAGATCGGTCTCATCCTGGCCTTCGCCCTCCAGTCGGCGTTCTACATCAGCAACGTGGGGGACACGGCAAACGGCCTCGCAATGGGAGTGGCAACCACCTTCCTGCCGACCGGCGTAGACCCTGCAACAGTGACGTCTCCCTACGCGCTACTCGATAAGTTCAACGACGACGCCAGCGCACAAGTCGCGGACATCATGAAGGAGGCCAGCATGTTCCGGCTTGACCTTCTGCTGGCGGCCGCGATCTTCTCGATCGGCTCGGTCATCTTCCTCTGCATTGCGTTGTTTGTCGTGACTCTCTCGAAGCTGTTTCTGACCTTCGTGATCGCCATCGGACCGGTGTTCGTCTTGTGCCTTGCCTGGCGCCCTACACAGCGATTCTTCGACAGTTGGCTCTCCATGGTACTGAACGCTGTGGTGTTGACCTGGTTCGCGTTCTTCGCTCTCGGTCTCAGTGCCTTCATGGGTGTTTCCATGTTCAAAGCCATCGAGGACGGCGGTGGCTTTCTGGGCGGGACATTCAACGTTCTGGGCGAGGCGACCCGCTACTGCGTCCTGATGATCCTGATGGCCATCATCTGCTTCCAGGCCCCCAGCCTCGCGTCCGCCCTGACCGGTGGCGCCGCCATCCAGCAAGGCGTTCAGATGCTGCAGAACACGCTGCTGGTCGGCGGACTGCGCTCCGCATCTGCTGCTCGCAGCGGTGGACCTTCAGCCGCCGGCGGCGTGATTCGGGCCGGCACCGGCTTGTCTCATGCCACTGGGCAAGCTGCCACCGCGTCAGCCTCGACTGGCGCGCGTTTCGCAGGAACCATGGCCCGCCAGGGGTATGGCGCAGCCCGAACCGCAGCCTACAAGCTCGCTGCCAATCGCGGCCGAACCTAGGTCGACAACGCCTGGCCCTTCCTCAACCGAATCGCACTTGCTCAGGAGCGAAAACATGATCAAACGGTTCAAGGTCATCACTGCAGCGTGCGTCGTGTCCGGTCTGTTCGGCACGGGAATGGCCGATGCCCAGGGCATCCCTGTCATCGACTCGGCGAACCTGGTGCAGACGATCCAGCAAGTGCTGAATGACATCACCTCGATCCAGAACCAGGTTCAGCAGATCAGCCAGCTGCAGACCCAGCTCAACAGCATCAATGGCGTGCGCAACCTGGGACAGGTGTTCAACAGCACCGCACTTCAGAACTACGTGCCGGCCGAGGCCTACACCTACGTCAACGCGATCACCACCTCCGGCTACGGCGGGCTCAACTCCACGGCCAAGGCGCTGCGTGACGCCGGCATGGTCTACAACTGCATGGACCTGAGCGGTGGCGCTCGCACCAGCTGCCAAGCCACGCTGGCGCAGCCCTATCAGCAGAAGGGCTTGCTGCAGGACGCGATGCGCTCCGCCGCCGGCCGGCTCACGCAGATCAACGCGCTGATGGACCAGATCAACGCCACCTCCGACCAGAAGTCGGTGCAGGAGATCCAGGCCCGCATGGGCGCCGAGAACGCCTTGCTGGCGCACGAGATGTCCCAGGTGCAGATGCTGCAGGGCATGGCCGACAGTGAGGAACGCATTGCCCGCTCACGAGAGAGAGAACGTCAGTACCAGATGCTGGGTCGCACCGGCAAGGTATCGGACTACCTGAACTGACCGCGCAGTTCGCGAGAGACCCCAAGAGACCACCCCATGAGCGCCGTCCTGAGCCCAGGTCAAGCCGCTGCATTGCCCGATCGCAGCCACCGTGTCGCCACATCGAGCGAGACAACAGCGTCGGACACCGTCGATGCCGCTGTCGCGGCGAACACCGCGTGGGAGCTCGACCGCGCCCTGGTGCTCGAACGCTCCGAGCGCCGTGCCTGGTGGGTGGCGGTCGCCGGCCTGGTACTGGGCGTGATCGGCATCGCCGCAGTCTTCGTACAGGGTCCTCTGCGACGTGTCGTCGAGATCCCGATCGTCGTCGACCGCGTCACCGGTGAAGCCACTATCCAGCAGCGCCTGAGCGTCGAGTCCATCCCGCCGATGGAAGCCCTCGACAAGCACAACCTCGCCACCTTCGTCCGCGCCCGCGAGGGTTACAGCTGGATGTTCCTGCAGCGCGACTACGACCAGGTGTCGCGCATGGCGGTGCCGGCTGTCTTCAGCGACTACAGCCGACTGTTCGACGGCGAAGCCGCACTGAACAAGCGGATCGCCGCCACCGAGGACTGGCGCATCAACATCGTCGGCGTGCGCCTGTCGGCCACCGGTCGCAGCGGCAACCGTGGCGAGGCGACGGTGACCTACGACAAGGTCGTGCGTCTGGCCGACCGCAACCTGCCTGAGGTGACGACCCGGCACGTCGCCAGCATCGTGTTCCGCTACGAGCCCAAGGTGCTCGCGAAGGAACGGGACCGGATCGAGAACCCGTTCGGGTTCGTGGTCACCGCCTACCGCTCGGATCCCGAGATCAACACCGCTGCAGCAGGAGCCAAGCCATGAACGGCCGCTCGCTGATCGTCTTGATGTTGCTCGGCGCTACGTCGGTGGCGTCGGCTGCAGTCCCAGGCGGTGATCCGCGCCTGCGTGAGGTGGTCTATGACCCGCAGGCGGTCGTGACCGTACCGGTCAAGCGCGGTGTCGTGACCCTGGTCGTGCTCGATACGGTCGAGTCCATCACCGACGTGGCGGCCGGTCTCGGTGGCGACTGCGCGAGGCCCGAAGCGGCCTGGTGCATTGCAGCGCAGCCCGGCGGACGCGACCTGTTTGTCAAGCCGAAGAGCACGGCCGGTGCGCCCAACAACCTCGCTGTGGTCACCGACCGGCGCACCCACGCCTTCCGCTTCGTCGTCCTGGCAGACAACGACCCTAGGCCCCCGGTTTATCGCCTGGTAGTCAAGGCACCTGCGATGAGACCCACCGCAGCTACATCCCTTGCACCTCGCGACCTCCCGGCCCTGCTCGCCTTGCCGGCAGTGCCGCGAGCGCCGTCGCCGCTGGAAGTGCTCGCCGAACGTCTGCAGGCGAAGGCACAGGTGCTGAACACGAAGTACTCGATCGCCGAAGGCAGCCAGTCGGCCGACATCGTGCCGACGCTGGTGTTCGACGACGGCCGATTCACCTACTTCCGCTTCCCCGGCAACCGGGAGGTGCCTGCGGTATTCCAGGTCCTTGGCGATGACAGCGAGACGCTGGTCAACAGCCGCATGGAAGACGACCTGCTGGTGGTCGACCGGGTGACCCGCCGCTTGATGCTGCGCGCCGGATCGGCAGTGGTCGGCGTGTGGAACGAAGCCTTCGACCTGGATGGCGTGCCGCCTCGGGGCGGGACGACGGTGCCGGGCCTGACCCGCATCCTGAAGGCAGAGGACCGTTCGGTTCGTCCAGTGGCCACTACACCGGAGCCCCCCCATGAATGACCGGCCTGATGCTGATGCGGGTTCGGATGAGGGCCGGGGTGTGCCTGATCGCGAAGGGAACACGATCTCGCCGTTGCCGGGTGAGCCGGGCATCCCCAACGTCGCCGCACGGCCCCAGGGCAGCTGGTCGAGGAAGGGGCTGCTGGCGGTCGCCCTGTTCCTCGGCTCTCTGGTCGCCGTCTCGGCGTTCTCGATCCAGAGCTTCGTGGCCAGCGGCAAGAAGCCAGACGATGCCGAGTCCCGGCTGGCGGGCAATCGACCGTCGGCTGCGACGACGGAGCCCCGCAAGCTGGAGATTCCGGCGCCCCAGCCGGCCAGTGCTGTTGCAGCGGCTACTCCGCGCATTCCCGCCCTGGTGCCAACGGCTGAGGAGTCAGCCGAACCGATCGGTGTCCGCCGCACGGGGCAAGGATCAGCTGGGTCCAGCAGTGCCAGGCCGATGTCGCCTGAAGATGCGCCGGCCCTGCTGGTCTCTTCGCGACCGGGAGCGGTGGGGTCGTCTCGCTCGACCTCCATGTCAGCCTCCGGCCGGCGTGCCGACACCGGTTCCACTGTCCTCGAGCCCCCGGCCGACGTGGACCCCAACGATCCTGTGGCCGCAACTGCGCGCAATCTGCAGGGCTACCAACGACAGCTGCAGGGCCTGCTGGACAACCTGACCCGGACCACGGCGCTGGCCACGGGACAGGGGCTCGAGGGGGCACCCTTCGGAGCGGCCCCCATCGGATTGCCCTCAGGCGGTGGACCCTCCACAGTGGGGGCATACCCCTCGTCGGGTGGACTCTTCGGAGGGCAGCTTCAAGGGTCGGCCACGCCGCGGGTGGTGGCTTCGACGCTGGTCAATCGCAGCCTGACGCTGCCCAAGGGAACGGCCTTCACCTGCGCGCTGAAGACCAAGGTGATCAGCGCCGTCTCCGGCCTGGTCGGCTGCCAGGTACAGCGAAACGTCTTCAGCGACGATGGCCGTGTGCTGCTGATCGAGCGCGGCTCGCACATGGACGGCGAGTACCGGATCGGCTCGGTGCGACAAGGCATGGTGCGCATCCCGGTGCTGTGGACCCGCATCCGCACGCCGCAAGGGGTGACGGTGGACATCGATTCACCGGGAACGGGGCAGCTCGGCGAGTCCGGCATTGACGGTTACGTCGACAACCGCTGGGGTGAGCGGATCGGTGCGGCGATGCTGCTGTCGCTGATCGATGACTCGGTGAAGCTGCTGATCCAGAACCAGTCGAATGACACCAACGCGAACACCGTCGTGTTGCCGTCGACGACGGCCAACAGCAGCAAGCTGGCGGAGAAGGTGCTGGACAGCACGATCAACATCCCGCCGCTGATCTACCAGAACCAGGGCGGCATCGTCGGCATCTATGTCGCGCGGGATGTGGACTTCTCGTCGGTGTACGAGTTGCGGCCGACTCCCGAGCCGGGGCGGCCATGAGCGACGACGATCTGAGCACTGCGGAAGCGCTGCTGGATTTCTTCAGCGATCGCCCGCCGGCCTGGCAAGGCGATCAGACATCGGTGAACGAGTTCCTGCGGCCGCTGCGCGATCAGCTCGATTCACCAGGTGTGCTGGAAGTCTGTGTCAACCGTCCCGGGGAATTGCTGGTGGAGACTGTCCACGGCTGGCAGACCGTGTCGGCGCCGGAGATGACGCAGGAACGGTGTCTGTCGCTGGCGACCGCCGTGGCCACCTACTGTGATCAGCAGGTCAATCAGGAACGGCCGCTGCTGTCGGCCACGCTGCCGAGTGGTGAGCGCATCCAGTTCGTCATTCCCCCAGCGGTGACACGCGGGACCGTGTCGATCACGGTGCGCAAGCCGTCGCATCTGATCAAGCGGCTCGAAGACTTCGAGCGCGAGGGCTTGTTTGAAAGAATCCATGACAACAGAGCGACCGTGACCCGCACCGAGTCGGCCGGCCTGCTGCCGTTCGAGCAGGAACTGGTCGCGCTGAAGGATGAGGGGCGCTACGCCCAGTTCCTGCGCCTGGCGGTGCGCAAGCACCAGACCATCGTCGTCAGCGGCAAGACCGGCTCGGGCAAGACCACCTTCATGAAGGGCCTGGTCGAAGAGGTGCCGAAGCACGAGCGGTTGATCACGATCCAGGACACGGCCGAG
>JAKFUQ010000219.1 GCA_021732645.1 Rhizobacter sp.
CGGCGCACCACGTCGCCTTCGTCGGATTCACGCGTCTCGACGACCTGCGTGTCTTCGTGGCTGCAGTAGGGACAACGCATGCGCGCTCAGCCGCGGTCACCGCCGGGGCGCCCCCAGGTGGCCGCGCGCCCCCTCAGGGGGCAGCAACGCGGCGCAGCCGCTGGCGTGGGGGTCATCTGTAAACCGGGAAGTCGCGCGTCAGTGCCGCGACCTTGGCGCGCACCGTGGCGAGGTTCGCTTCGTCGTGCGGGTGGTCCAGCACATCGGCGAGCAGGTGGGCGGTGAGCCGGGTCTGCTCTTCCTTGAAGCCGCGCGTGGTCAGCGCTGGCGTGCCCAGGCGGATGCCGCTGGTGACCATCGGCTTTTGCGGGTCGTTCGGAATGCCGTTCTTGTTGCAGGTCATGTGCGCCAGACCCAGCACCGCTTCGGCTTCCTTGCCAGTCAGGTTCTTCGGCCGCAGGTCGACCAGCATCACATGGCTTTCGGTGCGACCGCTGACGATGCGCAGGCCACGGGAGATCAAGGTCTCGGCCAGCACCCTGGCGTTGGTCACGACCTGCTGCTGGTAGACCTTGAAGTCCGGCGACAACGCTTCCTTGAAAGCCACCGCCTTGCCGGCGATCACATGCATCAGCGGGCCGCCTTGCAGGCCGGGGAACACCGCGCTGTTGATCTTCTTGGCGATGTCCTCGTGGTTGGTCAGCACGATGCCGCCGCGCGGGCCGCGCAGACTCTTGTGGGTGGTCGAGGTGACCACGTCGGCGTGCGGCAGCGGGTTCGGGTAGACGCCGGCCGCGATCAAGCCGGCGTAGTGCGCCATGTCGACCATGAAGTGCGCGCCGATGGCCTTCGCGACCTTGGCAAAGCGCTCGAAGTCGATGCGCAGCGCGTAGGCCGACGCGCCGGCGATGATCAGCTTGGGCTTGTGCTCGTGCGCCAGCCGTTCCATCGCGTCGTAATCGATCTCTTCCTGGGCATTCAGGCCGTAGCTGACGACCCTGAACCACTTGCCGCTCATGTTCAGCGGCATGCCGTGCGTCAGGTGACCGCCTTCGGCCAGGCTCATGCCCATGATGGTGTCGCCTGGCTGCAGCAGCGCGAAGAACACCGCCTGGTTGGCCTGCGAGCCGGAATTGGGCTGCACATTGGCGTAGCCCGCGCCGAACAGTTCTTTCAACCGGTCGATGGCAAGTTGTTCGGCGATGTCGACGAACTCGCAGCCGCCGTAATAACGCTTGCCGGGGTAGCCCTCGGCGTATTTGTTGGTCAGCTGGCTGCCCTGCGCCTGCATCACCGCGGGCGAGGTGTAGTTCTCGGAGGCGATCAGCTCGATATGGTCTTCCTGGCGCTGGTTTTCACGCTGGACGACAGACCACATCTCGGGGTCGATGTGGGCGAGCGTGGAAAGACTGCGGTCGAACATGGCAACGATCCTCAATGACGGAAACAGGAAATCAAAGGCAGATTACAGCACCGCGCGCCTCATGTCGGCCGGCGACATGGCCATGCCCGCGAGAACGAGATTGAGTTGGTGCAGGCTGCGGTGGCCGCCGCGTAACGGCGACGCTTATTGCAGTGCGGCGACTTGCTCGACCGCAGGCGGCTCGGCGGTGTCGTCCGCCGGTGCGGGCAGGGCGACCGGCTCAGTCTCGGGGGCTGCCGTCGGGGCGGTCACATTCGGGGCGTTGTAGGCGACCATCCTGCCGCTCGCTACAGCCTGCAAGTGCGACTGCTCAGCCAGCACCTTGGCGGCATAGCCACCATCGTGGTCCAGGTTCGCCGCACCGACATAAAAACGCAGACCTGCTTCGACACTGCCCGCGCGGGCGATGCATTCACGCAGCACCTGCACGCCAACCCGCAGGTTGGTCACGGGGTCAAAGGCCGCGAAATTACCGCCGAAGGCTTCGTACTTGTCGTCGTGGATGCGGGTCATGACCTGCATCAAGCCCTGCGCGCCGACAGAACTTTGTGCGAATGGGTTGAAGCTGGACTCGACGGCCATGATCGCCAGGATCAGCGTGGGCTCCAGACCGACGCGGGCGCCGACCTGCCAGGCTTCAGTGACCAGTCGGCTGATCGGCTCGGGGGCCACCTTGTAACGACGTGCCAGCCACTGAGCAACGGCAGCCTGCTGGCGCGTCAATTCCTTCGGGTCGCTGGCGGTGGCGCGTGCGATGGCTTCGGGTTCACTCAGTTCGTTGGCCAGTTGCACGGCGGGATCGATGCGTGCCACCTGGCGTGCTTGCAGCCAGCCCAGGGCCTGCAATTCGACGGTGTGGCGCAGTTCGGAATGGCCGGCCACGAACACCACCAGCGCCACGGCCATCAGGCCCAGCAGGGCCAGCGTGTTGTGGCTGACTTCCAGCAGGCCGTGCCCTACGTCTTGCAGGAACACCGCGACCGAGCGCGCTGACGCGCGTCCGCATTGCTGCACTGTCGAAGAAAACTGTTGAACGATGGACATGTCTCTCTTACCTGTCAGCCCGATCCGGGCGCCAGCCTGTCGGGGTGGTTCGAGCGGCGCGCCGAACATAATCGGTCGCGCTGGCGGTTCAGGCCGGTCTTCAAGACGGGCGTCAGCCCGACAGGAATTCGCTCGATACCTCTGTGATGAACGTTGGTGGCGCCTAGGGTAAATACTCATTAAGCGCCAATGAGCGGAATTCTAGAAAGCAAAAACATAACCAGTCAACCATTAGAGATACTTATCTAACTACAAATAAATATGAAATACCGCGACCTCCGAGAGTTTTGTGCCGGCCTGGAAGCTGCCGGTGAACTCCGACGCGTCGCAGAGCCCCTGTCGGCGCGGCTTGAGATGACGGCGCTCAGCGATCGGGTGCTGCGTGCCGGTGGCCCGGCGCTGTGGTTCGAGCGCCCCCTCGATTCGGGGGGGCGTTACAAAATTCCAGCCTTGACAAACCTGTTCGGAACAACCAAGCGGGTCGCGATGGGCATGGGCGCGGCTGATGTCGGCGAGCTGCGCGACATCGGGCGTTTGCTCGCCAGCCTGAAGGAACCCGAGCCGCCGAAGGGCCTGAAAGACACCGGCCGGCTACTGCACCTGGTCAAATCGCTGTGGGACATGAAGCCGGCTGTAGTGCGCCAAGCGGCCTGTCAGCAGGTCGTCATCGAAGGCGCAGATGTCGACCTGCTGGGTCTGCTGCCGGTGCAGACCTGCTGGCCGGGCGATGTGGGGCCGCTGATCACCTGGGGCCTGGTTGTCACGCGCGGGCCGCAGGGTGGGCCGAACCCGCGCCGCCGGCAGAACCTGGGCATCTACCGCCAGCAGGTGATCGCCCGCCACCAGGTCATCGTGCGCTGGCTGGCGCATCGGGGTGGGGCGCTCGATTTCCGCGACTTCGCCCGCGCCAACCCCGGCCAGCCCTTTCCGATCGTGGTGGCACTGGGGGCTGACCCCGCCACCATTCTTGGCGCGGTGACCCCGGTGCCCGACACGCTGAGTGAGTACCAGTTTGCTGGCCTGCTGCGCGGCAGCCGCACCGAGGTGGTCGACTCGGGCGTCGGCGATGCGGGCGTGATGCTGCAGGTGCCGGCCAGTGCCGAGATCGTGCTCGAAGGGCACATCCCGGTTGCCGCGCCCGGCTATACCGGGCACAGCGAGCACGGCATTCCGCTCAAAGAGGTCGGTGGCTATCTGCATGCGCTGGAAGGACCGTTCGGCGACCACACCGGCTATTACAACGAGCAGGACTGGTTTCCGGTGTTCGAGGTCAGCCGCCTGACGCACCGGCGCGATCCGGTCTACCACTCGACCTACACCGGCAAGCCGCCCGACGAGCCGGCCATCCTGGGCGTGGCGCTGAACGAGGTGTTCGTGCCCATCCTGCAGAAGCAGTTTCCGGAGATCGTCGACTTCTACCTGCCGCCCGAAGGCTGCAGCTACCGGATGGCGATCATCAGCATCAAGAAGGCTTACCCTGGCCACGCCAAGCGGCTGATGTTCGGTCTCTGGAGCTTCCTGCGGCAGTTCATGTACACCAAGTTCATCGTGGTGACCGACGACGACGTGAACATCCGCAACTGGCAGGATGTGATCTGGGCCATCACCACCCGCATGGACCCGGTGCGCGATGTCACGCTGGTCGAGAACACGCCGATCGACTACCTCGACTTCGCTTCGCCGGTGAGCGGCCTGGGCGGCAAGATGGGGCTGGACGCCACGAACAAGTGGCCGGGCGAAACACCGCGCGAATGGGGTCGCACGATCGCGATGGACGCGGCGGTGGAGGACAAGGTGGCCAGTGTGTTCGACCAGATCATGCGGGCTCAGCGCTCGACAACGTGAGCATCTGAAACAGCGCTTGCGCTTCGCTCGTCCTGGGCGTACTGTGATCACGCCTGCTAAGCAGGCCAACCCCGGGGTGCAGTCACTGCGCCCAGGAGCAAAGGACCCTCACCCTCCGGCGCTCCGAATGGTGGCGTCAGCCACCTGACCCCTCCCACCGTCACGGTCGGGAGGGGTTCTTATTTCTGGGGCAGGGGTTGAGGTTCATGGCGGCTGTGTGCTGTCCTCAGGTGTACTGTATAAAAAAACAGTATATTGAGGCGCCATGTCTGCGCCTTCTTCTGTTCCACTTCCAGCCCCTGCGGCCTGCACTGCGTCTGCATTCGGCGCCATCCCCGAGCGTTTGCGCCCGGTGCTGTGGCGTGGCGACCAGATGGAAAACGCCGTCGACCGGGCCGTGCCCACGGGCTTTGCGGTGCTCGATGCGCAACTCCCCGGCGGCGGCTGGCCCCGGCGCGTGCTGACCGAACTGCTGCTGCCGCATCCCGGCGTCGGCGAGATCCGCCTGCTCGGCCCCTGCCTGACCGCCCTGCAGCGCCAAGGTCGCTTGGTGATGCTGTTCGATCCCCCCGCGAAACTTTCAGCCCAGGCGCTCACGCAGCTGGGTGTCGATGTGGCGCAATTGCTGGTCGTGCACACCCGCGCCCGTGTCATCCCGGGCTCTGACAGCCTGTGGGCTTTCGAGCAGGCCTTGAAGAGCGGCCACGTCGGTGCGGCGCTGGCCTGGCTGCCGCCCCGTTTGCGCGCCGACCGGTTGCGCCGCTTGCAACTGGCCGCGCAGGCGCATGACGGACCGGCTTTCGTGCTGCGGGAATGGGCGGCGCAGCAGCGCCCCACGGCCGCGCCACTGCGGCTGGCGCTGCGCGCGGGTGGCGCCGACCGATTGCAGCTGCAGCTGTTGAAGCGGCGTGGGCCACCACTGGCATCGCCCCTCACCTTGACCTTGCCGCCGGTGCTGTCGGAGGCCTTGCGCGAGCAGGCCTGGCGGCGTCAACAAAGCAGGGGCCAGCCGATATCGCAAGGCATCGAGCCGCAGGGCCGCGAATCCCACCCCACCGGCAGCCCGGCCCGTTCCGGTCGCGTGGTGGTGGAGCCGTTGCCTGCCGCCACCTTCATCAGCCTCGTCTGATCTCGTTGCGCGGCGTTGCTCATGTTGTGGATCGCGCTGCACCTGCCGCGCTTGTCGTTCGAATCGTGGCTGGCCGTGCCGCCGCCCGATCAGCGCGGGCAGCCCGCTGCGTTGATGGAAGCCCGCGAGGTGCTGCTGTGCAACGCCGCGGCGCAGCGGCTGGGCGTGCGGCCCGGGCTGCAGCGTGTCACCGCACTGGCGCTGGCGCCTCAGTTGCAACTCGGGCGCGTCGATGCTGCACGCGACCTGCAGTCCCTCACCAGCGTGGCGCATGTGGCGCTGGCGTTCACGCCGGCGGTCTGCTGGGCGGGCGTGTCCGAGCCTGCAGCCGCCCCGCACACCGTGCTGCTGCAGGTGCAGGCCAGCCTGCGTTGCTTTGGTGGGCTGGCCGCGCTGCTGCAGCGCCTGCGTGCTGCTTTGTTGCCGTTGAACTGCACCGTGCAACTGGCCAGTGCACCCACGGCCAAAGGCGCGGCCGTGCTGGCGTGTTGGGCCGACCGTGCCGGTAGCGAAAGGCATGCGGCCGATCTGCCGCAGCTCGAACGGCTGCTCGATGCGGCCCCGCTGTGGCTGATCGGCACGGGCCGCGCGCAGTGGGACGTGCTCGACAGCATGGGCCTGGGCACCTTCGGCGATTTGCGTCGCCTGCCGCGTCAGGCCCTGCTGCGTCGTTTCGGCCCGGCCTTGCTCGACGAGATCGACACGGTGCGGGGCACGCGCTGCGAGCCCTCCCCGGCCTGGATCACCTTGCCCGACATCTTCGAAGCGCGCATCGAATTGCGGACCCGCGCCGACACCACCGACCAGCTGCTGCACGGTGCCCAGTTGCTGATCGCGCCCTTGCTCGCCTGGGCGCGTGCGCAGCAGGCGCGGGTGCGGCGCTACACGCTGTTCATGCACCATGAGCGGCACCGCCGACAAAGCGGCGAAATACCGGCCGCCACCGAGTTGTCCATCGCACTGGCTGAGGCATCGTGCGATGCGGCCCACCTGTCGCTGCTGCTGCGCGAGCGGCTGGCTCACCTGTCGCTGCCTGCGCCGACGCTGGAATTGCGGCTGCACTGCGCCGACGTGGTTCGGGGCTCGCCGCTCAGCACCGAGCTGTTTGCCTCGGCGCGTGGTGAGCGCGAAGGCCTGATCCGGCTGATCGAGCGCCTGCAGGCCCGCCTGGGCGCGCAACAGGTGCAGCGCCTGCGGCCGGTGGCCGACCACCGTCCCGAGCGCGATGGGGTGCTCGATGCGGTGTCGGCCGATGCAGTGGGGCTGGCGGCGCCCACCGCACGACGACCGTCGCCGGCCTGGTCTGCGTCGCCTGAACACGAGCGCTGCACCGCCCAGGCGGCGTTCGCCCCGCGCCCGGTCTGGCTGTTGAACGAGCCGCAGCGCCTGGCCGAACGACAATCACGGCCGCTGCTCGATGGGCAGCCGCTGCAGCTGTTGTGTGGCCCGGAACGCATCGAGGTGGGCTGGTGGGATGGGTCGCTCGCTGAACGCGATTACTTCATTGCGCAAACACTCGAGGGCGCGCTGGTGTGGCTGTACCGGGCCCGCCTGCCGCTGTCGGTGGCCGAGGAGGCGCAAGGCTGGTTTGTGCATGGCCGCTTCGGCTGACCTGCATCTGTTGATCTTCATCAGCGATATTCACGCCTTCAACCACCGACCATGAACAAAGCCTTCACCAGGGAATCCGACGACGCCGATGACGACGAGGCCGACCCGGCCGCGCCGGCGATCCCGGCGGGCGTCAAGAACTACGTCACGCCGGCCGGTTACGCCCGGCTGCGCGCCGAGCTGTTGGCGCTGCTCGATGTGGAACGCCCGAAGGTGGTCGAGATCGTCTCGTGGGCGGCGAAGAACGGCGACCGCTCCGAAAACGGCGACTACCTCTACGGCAAGAAGCGGCTGCGAGAAATCGATCGCCGCATCCGCTTCCTGACCAAGCGGCTGGACATTGCCGAGGTGGTCGATCCGTCGGTGCACTTTGGTGCCGACCAGGTGTTCTTTGGTGCCACGGTGCGCTACGTCAGTGGCCGTGGCGAGGAGCGCACGATCACCATCAAGGGCGTCGATGAGTCCGACAGCGCTGCTGGTGAAATCAGCTGGATCGCGCCGATGGCGCGCGCACTGCTGGGTGCCCGTGTCGGCGATGAAGTCCGCGTGCAGACGCCGGCCGGGGTGGACGAGGTCGAGGTGCTGGCGGTGAGCTACCCGAGCGCGGGTGTCAGCTGAGTCGCTGGGAACGAACGACGCCGGGCCCAGAGGCTCAGGGCTTGATGCGGCTGATGCGCAGCACCGCGGCCGATCGTTTCAGCATGCGCATGACCTCGGCCAGGTGCAGTCGGTCGCGCACCGCCAGCAGCAGCTTCAGCTCGGCCGATTCCGCCGCCACCTGATCGCCCATGTCGATGTGGGTGATGTCGGCTTCGGCCGCCGCGACGGCGGTGGCCACTTCGGCCAGCACACCCTTGCCGTTTTTCAGCAGCAGGGAAACGCCGGTCTCGAAGGAGCGGGTCGGTTGTTCGGCCCAGTCCACGTTCAGCCCCTCTTCGCTGTCGCGCCCGAGCAAACGCTTGCCGACCGTGCAGTCGGTGGTGTGGATCTGCAACCCTTCACCGCGGCCCACGTAGCCCAGGATCGAATCGCCCGGGATCGGCCGACAGCAGGTGGCCAGCTGGATCGATGCGCCTTCGCTGCCGTCGATCAACACCATGCCTTGCGACGGCGTGGCCTCGTCGGCGCTGTAGCGGCCCAGCGTCAGAGTCACCGCATCGGGCCGCACGCCACGCTCGGTCAGCAGACGCGCCAGGCGCTTGGCGACGATCGAGGCGATCTTGCGCCCGACGCCGATGTCGGTCAGCAGTTCGCCGCGGCTGCGGTTGCCGCTCCAGCGCAGCAACGCCGGCCACATTGCAGACAGATCGCCGGGGTCTTCGTCTTGCGGCATGGTCATGCCCTCGGCTCGCAGCGCCTGGGCCAGCATCTTGGCGCCGAGGTCCTGCGACTCCTCTTGCTCCATCGTCTTCAGGTAGTGGCGTATCTTCGAGCGCGCGCGCCCGGTGCGCACGAAGTTCAGCCAGCCCGGATTCGGCCGCGCGCCGGGCGCGATGACGATGTCGACCTGGTCGCCGTTGCGCAGTTCGGTGCGCAGCGCAACGGGCTCACCGTTGACCTTGGCCGCCACGCAGTGGTCGCCCACGTCGGAGTGGATCGCATAGGCAAAGTCCACCGGCGTGGCGCCACGTGGCAGCGCGAGGATCTTCGACTTTGGCGTGAACACGTACACCGCGTCGGGAAACAAATCGATCTTGACGTGTTCGAGGAACTCGCTCGCGTCGCGGGTTTCGTCCTGGATGTCGATCAGCGACTGCAGCCACATCGCGCCCAGCCGTTGCGCTTCCTGCGTGTGTTGCGGCCCGTTGCGCTTGGTCTTGTACATCCAGTGCGCGGCAATGCCTTTCTCGGCCACGGCGTGCATGGGCTCGGTGCGGATCTGGAACTCGACCGCCGTGCCCAGCGGGCTGACCAGCGTGGTGTGCAGCGACTGGTAGCCGTTGGCTTTCGGGATCGCGATGTAGTCCTTGAAGCGGCCCGGCAGTGGTTTGTACAGCTGGTGCAACACGCCCAGCGCCAGGTAGCACTCGGGCAGCGTGGTGGTGACGATGCGAAAACCGAAGATGTCGCTGACTTGAGCAAAGCTCAAGTGTTTGGTGCGCATTTTTTCGTAAATGGAAAACAGCGTTTTTTCCCGGCCGTAGACCTGCACCTTCAGTTTGGCCTGGGCGAATGATTTTTCGACATCGCGCTGGATGCGATCGACCAGATCGCGTCGGTTGCCTCGTGCCTTGAAGATTGCCTTCGACAGTGCGGTGTGGCGCCAGGGCCGCAGGTGCTGAAACGACAGTTCCTGCAACTGTCGGTAGGTCTGGTTCAGGCCCAGCCGATGTGCGATGGGTGCGTAGATGTCGCTCGTTTCCCGGGCGATGCGTACGCGCTTGTCGGGAGCCACCGATGCCATCGTGCGCATGTTGTGCAGTCGGTCGGCCAGCTTGATCAAGATCACGCGCACATCACGCGCCATCGCCAGCAGCATCTTGCGGAATGACTCGGCTTGCGATTCCTCACGGGTCGAGAACTGCAGCCGGTCGAGCTTGGTCAAGCCGTCGACGAGTTCGGCCGTCGGCGCGCCAAAGCGCTCGATCAACTCGACCTTCGTGCTGCCGCAGTCTTCCATCGCGTCGTGTAGCAACGCGGCCATGATCGCCTGGGCGTCCAGCTTCCATTCGGCGCACAAGCCGGCGACCGCGATCGGGTGCGTGATGTAGGGCTCGCCGCTGGCGCGGTACTGGCCCAGGTGCGCTTCGTCGGCGTAGCGGTAGGCCTCACGAACCCGGCGGATGTCGGCCGAGTCCAGGTAGTCGAGCTTGTTGGTCAGGGTGTCGAACGACGCGGCGGCGGCATTGGCGGGCACAGCCACGCTGCTCGGCCGACGCCGTACTGCGTTGATCGCTTCCTTGACGGTGTCGCCGATCAGATTGCCCATCGCCCTAATTTATCCCGTATTGAATGGGCCCGACATCGGGCTGTCATCAGGGCGGGGTACGCGCCATGCAAAACGGCCCCGCAGGGCCGTTTTGCATGGCGCGCGCAGGCTGTCGATCAGACCGGCACCTTGCGCAACATCTCGATGCCCACCTCACCAGCGGCGATCTCGCGCAACGCGGTCACCCCAGGTTTGTTTTTGGTCTCGATCTTTGGGGCATGGCCTTGGCTCAGCATGCGGGCGCGGTAAGTCGCCGCCAGCACCAGTTGGAAGCGGTTGGGAATCTGAACAAGACAATCTTCCACGGTGATGCGGGCCATGCGGTACTCCAAAGTTTGAATGATGGCGGCCTGAACTGGAGGTCAATCGAGGTTCAGGGCCTGAAATACGGCGGGCTTGTTCTTGGACAACACCGCATACCGCAGTCGCTGCGAATGCACAACGGATTTCAAATCGAAAACCGCTGTCTCAAACAGCGCATTGATGATAACAAAGTCGAAATGCCGAGCCTGGGCCACTTCCTGCCGCGCATTGAGCAGCCGCTGCGCGATCACCTCGGGTTGATCTTCGCCGCGACGATTCAAACGCTGCGCCAATTCCTCCCAGCTCGGCGGCAGGATGAACACCAAGACGGTGTCGGGGAACAACTGCTTGATCTGCAGCGCGCCTTGCCAGTCGATCTCCAGCACCACGTCTTGGCCCTGCGAGATGCGGCTGCCCACTGCGGCGTGCGAGGTTCCGTAGAGGTTGCCGTGGACTTCGGCCCATTCGATGAACGCTCCGTCCGCCACCATGACCCGGAATTCGGGCTCGCTGATGAAGTGGTACTCGCGCCCTTCCTGCTCCTGCCCTCGGGGCAAGCGCGTGGTGTGCGACACCGACACGCCAAGATGGGAGTCCATCTCCAGCAACGCTTTGACGAGGCTGGATTTGCCCGCACCACTGGGCGCTGCGACCACGAAAAGGCTGCCTGCTTGCTGCATACGGGCTCACTCCAAAGGCCTGCTGTGCGCCCAGGGCTCGACATGCACCCTGGGCAGCGGCACGCATTGCCACTTATTCATCGATAAACGCGCAGCCGCAAGCGCACGCGAGTGTGAGAATTGGTGACGCGACACAAAGTACTCGGCACTCAATTTTCGTATGACCATGACGTCAGACACACGGCCACCTTTGCTGATTGTGGAGGATGACCCGGCTCTGCAGAAGCAGATCAAGTGGTCGCTTGATCAGTTCGAGTCGGTCACTGCCGGCGACCGAACCAGCGCGCTGGTGCAGTTCAAGCGCCATGCGCCTGCGGTGGTCACGATGGATCTGGGCTTGCCCCCCAACCCCGATTCGGTTCAGGAGGGCTTTCAACTGCTTGAGCAGATGATGGAGCTCAATCCCGAGGTCAAGGTGATCGTGCTCACGGGCCAGAACGACCAGGCCAACGCGCTGCGGGCCATCGACCTCGGTGCTTACGACTTCCTGCCCAAGCCTTTTGATCCCGATCTTCTGAGTTTGATCATCGGCCGCGCGTTTCGCTTGTTCGATCTGCAAAGCGAGAACCGGCGCCTGCGCGACATGCAGCTTCCCGACGCGACGGGTGGGCTCATCACGCGCGATCAGCAGATGCTGCGCATCGGCCGCACGGTCGAGAAGGTTGCGCCGAGCAACGCGACCGTGCTGCTGCTGGGTGAAAGCGGCACCGGCAAGGAAGTGCTGGCCAACGCGCTGCACCAGGCCTCCAAGCGCAGAGGCAAGTTCGTCGCCATCAATTGCGCGGCCATTCCCGAGAATCTGCTTGAAAGCGAGTTGTTCGGCTACGAGAAGGGCGCTTTCACGGGTGCTGCGAAAACCACCGTCGGGCGCATCGAAACTGCCCATGGCGGCACGCTGATGCTCGATGAGATTGGCGATCTGCCCATGGCGCTGCAGGCCAAGCTGCTGCGCTTTCTGCAAGAACGCACTGTCGAGCGCATCGGCGGTCGGCAGGCCGTGCCGGTCGATGTCCGTGTCGTCTGCGCTACGCACCAAGATCTGGGTGAGTTCATCAAGAACAAACTGTTCCGGGAAGACCTTTACTACCGCGTGGCCGAGATCGTCGTCGAGATTCCGCCGTTGCGGGCCCGACAGGGCGACGCGGTGCTGTTGGCACAGGCGTTTTTGCGGCGCTTCGCCCGCGAGCAAAGCCGCAATGCGATGAGCTTCACCGACGATGCGCTGTCAGCCATTGATGCCTACGGCTGGCCCGGCAATGTGCGGGAATTGCTCAATGCCATCAAGCGGGTGTCGATCATGGCCGAGGGCAATCGGGTGAGCAGCGACGACCTCAACCTGCCTCGGTCCGCTGATGCCTTGGCAACTGCCGATCCGGTGCTCGATTTGCGTGCGGTGCGCGACCAGGCCGAGCGCGGCGCGGTGGTGATGGCGCTGGCACGCGCCAACGGCAACATTGCCAAGGCGTCCGAGCTGCTGGGGGTGACCCGCCCCACGCTGTACGACCTGATGCGCCGCCTGGCCATCCAGTGGAAAGACGCCGACGCCCCGGCGGCCTCGTCGACCGACTGAGGCCGTCGCCCCGCGGTGCGCTTACCTGAGCGTCTCGCGCGACAGCAGGTTCAGCACATGCTCCACCGGGATGGCGTAGCTGATGCCCGTCGGATGGGTGAGGGCGGACTCGCGCGTGCCCTTCAGCGCCACCATGTTCACCACGCCGACGACGGCGCCAGTGTCCGCATCGAACAACGGGCCTCCACTGTTTCCTGGATAGGCGGTCGCATCAAGTTGCAGCAAGTCGAAGGCGCCGTCCTTGAGTGCCTTGATGGCGCGGCTGTCGAGTTGCCGAGCACTCGGGCTGGGCAGCGCGACCGAGGTGATCGCCGACACCATGCCGCGGTGCGCCACCGGTGACAGGCCCAAGGCGCTGCCCAGCGGAAAGCCGATGAAAGCGACCGATTGCCCTTCGTGGGCGGTCGATGCCGGCCCCAGCTCAAGCGCCGGTAGGGGGCTGCCCTCGAAGCGCAGCAACGCCAGGTCGTGAGCCCTGTCGAGTGCGATCACTTCGGCACGCCGCACCCCTGTGTGCACCGAGGCGCCTGTGGCGTGGACAGCAACACTGCCGGAGTCGTCCGAGGTGCTGCCGAGGCTCTCGATGACATGGGCATTGGTCACCACCAGGTTGCCATCGCCCACCACAAAACCGGTGCCCCTGAAGCCAAAGCGTGGGTTTTGGGTTTCTTGGTAGGTACCCACGGCAAGTACCGAAGGCTTGATTCGTGCAATCACCGCAGACAAGCTGTCGGCCGCAGCGCTTGCCAGTGCGGCGCACAACAGCAGCGAGCCCATGATTGCCTTGGCGAACTTCATTTCAGGCGGGGGCAAAGTCGACGGGTTTATGCATGGACGTCAGGGTACCTCTTTCGTCTGCACCCGCATCAAAGCCTTGCGCACCAGGTGGGGAATCACCAGATGGGCGGGCATGCGCAGGTGATGTGACCGCACATAGAGCAGCCACCTGGAGGTGCCGGTGAGTGGGCCGTCGCAGTGAGCGTGGTCGGGACGCAAGGCAACGGCGAGCAACGCCGACATGACACGGCGCGAGAGCACGCTGCGGTCCAGCGATTTCACGCGCGCCAACAAGTGCTGGGGCGCTGCCGTTGAAAACAGCCGCTGTAGATGATGCAGCGCATGCGACAACGGAATTTGCAGCCCCAACTGTTCGGCGCGATCCAACAGCTCCTCCCAGAAATCAGGGCGTTTGCTGAAATGACCGATCAAGTCGTTCAGATCGAGCAAATCGCGCAAGCCGCGCGCAAATTCGCCCTCCAGAAACAAGTGTGCCGCACTGTGCAGCACCATGTCTACCGGGTGCAGGGTGTAAAGACCGGGTTGGCCGGGGATGGGCTGGATGCGTTTCAGAAGTGCGTCACCATCGACCTTGAAGCGCGATGTCGGCGGCGTGATGGTGTGATGCACATCGATGGCGGTGCCGCGCTGGACATGGCGCATCGGCGGTAACTCATGCATCCATTCGCGGTAGTAGCGGATGTTGTAGGCGTCGCGCTCTTCACACAGCCAGCCCGCGGCGAACAGTGCGTTCTCAACGTTGCTCAGCGCCTTGCGCTCGACCATGATGTCGACGTCGCTGAAGATGCGTCCACGGGCGGGTGGCAGATCGGCGAGCACGTAGGCGGCTCCCTTGAGCATCACGATGGGTGTGTCGATGGTTTGCAGCGCACGACGGATGCAGTCTGCTTCCCAGGTGACATCGTGGCGCTGTCGCTTGACCACGCACAGCGCCCCTTCGAGGTGGTGGCGTGCGCCTTCAGGCACCTCGTCCATCCAGCCCCGATCGGCAAAAAGCAGAGCCAGTCGCCCTTGCAAACTGCTCTGCCGCGCTTGCGACAGCATCGATTCCCACTCGCGAACGCTGCGGGATGGCCGCTTCGTCGGATCGGCCCACACCGGGGACAGCAGATCGCGCGTCACAGCCTGCGCGACTCCACCAGGCCATCGAAAGTGCGCACCGCGTCGTCGAGTGCGCTGTACTCGAAGTCGTAGCAGTCGCTGCGTTCGACCACATCACCGAGGGCGTCGAAACCGCGCACACCCAACACCGCATAGTTGAATGCATTGCGACCCAAATCCAGCATGCCGGTCGCGCGTGATCGAGGTGTCAGCGATGGCGCCGCACCTGCCACATACTTTGGAAAGACAACCCATGCCGGACGGGCGACGGTATCGACTCGCGCCAGGTGGTCGCGGCTGGTTTTCATGTAGGCGACGCTGCCCTTGGTCGTTTCGTGCACCACGTCACTGAACACGGCACTGGGCTCGTAGCGGCGAATGATGTCGATCGACTCGTTCTTCAAGCTGACCGGTCGACACAGCGGCGCAATGGTGCCATCTTGCAGCGAGATCAAGGTCAGCTCATCGGACAACAGCCGCCACCCTCGGCAAGTCAGCCCTGCGCACAGTGTGCTCTTGCCCGATCCGGGCGGAGCGGGAAGTATGGCGGCCAGACCGTCGCGTTCGATCACCGCTGCGTGCAAGATCAAGTACTGATGCGCCTGCGTGGAAATGCACCAGTTCATCGACCATTCCAGCAGAGGAAACGCGTGGGTAATGGGCAATGGGGTGAAGGGCGATGCACCGTCGTAGACAAACCGTGCTTGCCGGTGAAACCATCGCCTCACACCTGTGGCTTCGGTCAAGTGGACGTCGAAATCAACAAAATCGGATTCAGCCGTCAGCGCATGATCGGCATACAAAAGGCGCATGCCATGCGCCACGGCGTCTATGGGTGAGCGAACCCTGAAATTAAAAGGCCCCGTTCTCAGCGTCACACCCTGCCCGGCCAAGCGACTGCAAAGGTCGCCGAGCGTCACGTCGGAAAGCATCATCCGTCGATGATATCCACCAGGGCTGCGTCAGAAAGCTGCTCCAACATGAACGGCAGTGCCTGCGTGACGGAATCAACGTCCACGCCAGCGTATTGAGAAACCTCAACGATCAACGCGCCTTGCTCGATGCCTCCGGCATCTATGCACAGCAGCGTGCAAGCAGTCAGCGCATCGAGTACGTGGGTCTGACTCGACGCCTCGTCATAGACGACGTGCTCCTCGCCCCATGGCCGCCAATGCAAGGAGCCAAAAGGATGCAGCCGAACTTGCAAGTCAGCGTACTCGTCGTCTGGGGGCGAGGCTGACCAAACGGCTGCCGGTTCTCACGCCCGCCAAGAGAGCTTGCTTTTGAAGAAGCTGTAAGCAGCAGCTCGTTGGTTGCTGTCGTTGAACAGGCTGTGCACCTCGGAAGCGTCGTGCGTGAAAACGTAGATGCCCTGTGGCTTGATGGAATTCAAAAGTGCGGTGATCCAATAAGCATACTCATGGGATGTGTTGTTGTTCAGAATACTCATCAAGCTGGATGTAGACCCTGACCCAAAAACTGACTTGAAAGACGAGTTCTGCGTGAACTTGATGCCTTTTACATAATTCGTCGCGACCCTGGGATTGGCGTTATTGCAATTGGGCCAGTTTGTAATTATTTTGTAGTGAGAGCAGTTGTAACCCCCGCAAACTTTCGGAGCGGTCATTCTCGAGTGCGCAATGGAGTACTGACCGGACACTGAGCAGTGGTATGCGGGATTCTCATTGGTGATCAACGGAGCTGTCGCCATCGATTTGATGGGTACCACACTTGCTGCAACTGCCGAGCCCTTGATAATTCCCTGAAGCAACAATCGACGACGCGATGCGACCACCGAATCTTGAGGGGAACCAAGCGTCGGCTCAGAGTCGTTGTTGTCAGTTCGGCTGTTCAGTTCATTGTTCATTTCATACCTCATTTGGCCGATCGGATCACTGCCGTCATCAGCAACCACCGATTGATTCACCATTCAATAAATGCCACCAAATACGAAAGAGGGGGGAGCACCCTCAAGCGCCACTCACTGACCTTCGCGAAACAGTACCACACTGACCGTTTCAATCAGAACCAGAATATCGAGTACCAATGAGTTGTTTTTGACATAGTACAAATCGAACTGGTGTTTTTTTCGTGCGTCTTCTATGGACACGCCGTAATGGTATCTCACCTGTGCCCAGCCGGTGATGCCTGGCTTGACGGAATGCCGCAACTCGTAAAACGGAATTTCAGACTTCAGACGGTCAACAAATGCGGGACGCTCGGGGCGGGGACCCACCAAACTCATCTCGCCCGTCAATACGCTGAACAGCTGGGGCAACTCATCAATGCGCGTCTTGCGCATGAAGGAGCCTACCCGGGTCACACGGGGGTCGTCTTTTGAAGCCCACCGCGCCACGCCGTCGCGCTCCGCATCGGAGCGCATGCTTCTGAATTTGATGCAATTGAACACCCGGCCACCCAAGCCCACGCGAGCCTGCCGGTAGATCACGGATCCTGGACTGTCGAGCCAGATGGCGATCATCGCGCACAGCATGATGGGGCCGGTCAATATCAGCAAAATCATCGAGCTGATGATGTCAAACGCGCGTTTCATGAACTGACGCACTTGGCCCTGGACGAAGCCGTCACCGTAGACCAACCAACTGCCTTTCAGGCTGTCGATGCTGACCTCGCTTTTCGTCTTCTCACTGAACCCGGCAAGATTCAGCACCGAAATCCCACGGATGCGGCATTCCAGCAATTGATCCATTGGAATCGCGCCGCCACGCTGTTCGCGCACAGCGACGATGATCTCCTTGACGGAATAACGAGATACCAAGTCGGTCAAGGAGGATTTGTTGGAGAACACCTTGACGTTGTTGATCTTGCCATCCGGGTTGTCAGACGTGGCAAAAAAACCAACGACGTTGCGTGCAGTACGGCCCGGCAACTGCAACTCGGCCGCAATGGATCGTGCCTCGTCGCCCGTGCCGACGATGAGTACGGAAGGCAGTGCTGACACCTTCTGCATGATGTAGAAGCAAGCACGAGACAGCACCAAGCCGACAGCCAAATATGAGATGGCTGCCGGAATCAACTGCTCGATGTAACCACGGTCTGCAACGAAGCGAAGTACCAGGCTCGTTACGTAGCCGCCAATGACAACGGCGCAAGCCGTGCGCACTGCCTTGGCGCTCAGCGAAATGGTCTTCGGGCGATACAGACCCACCAGTGCGTACATCAGGGCCATCACCAACGCAAAGAAAGCGGCACCAAAAACGACGAGGGGCAACTCGGGGACGGCGTTGGGAATGGTCATGTACCGGCTCGTCAAGGTCGACGCGGCCAACAACATGGCCACA
>JAKFUQ010000085.1 GCA_021732645.1 Rhizobacter sp.
TTCGAATCGCGGTGGTCGCGCTCACCGCCCTTGCGGCCCGAGAACATCGTCCACCAGACTATCAACACCAACACCGCGACCGCGCCAAATGCTTCCAGGATCAACAGCCACATGACACGCTTCCTTGCTTTGAGCGTTTTCATTCTAGGAGTGCTGTCCGGTTGCACCAGCCCGCCAGTCAGCGCGCCGCGGCCGGCCGGGCCCGGGCCGGCCGCGACGCCTCCCGCCGAGCCCCCGCCATCCGGCGATGCGGTGCGGCGCCCCGGCGCCCGCTGGGTGCCCGTGCGCTGGTCCGACCTGCCGGGCTGGGACGCCGACCGCACCGCCGAGTTGTGGCCGGCGCTTCTGCGCGGCTGCGAGCGGCCCGCCGCGGGCTGGGATGCTGTGTGTGCCGAAGCCCGTCGCGGCGCGCCCGGCGACGACGCGGCTGTGCGAACGTGGCTGCAGGCGCGGCTGCAACCGTACCGTGTCGAGTCGCTGGACGGTGCTGCGGCCGGGTTGATCACCGGCTATTTCGAGCCGCTGGTCGAGGCCAGCCGCACGCCGCGTGGGAAGTTCCGCGTGCCGCTGTGGACCCCGCCCGCCGACCTGGCCACACGCAAGCCGTACTGGACGCGTCAGCAGCTCGACACGCTGCCGGCCGCGCAGGCCAGCGTGCGTGGCCGCGAGCTCGCCTGGCTGGCCGATCCGCTCGATGCCCTGATCCTGCAGATCCAGGGCTCGGGCCGGCTGCAGCTGACCCAGCCGGATGGCACGCCCTCGGTCGTGCGGGTGGCCTACGCCGGCCACAACGACCAGCCCTACAAATCGGTCGGCCGCTGGCTGATCGATCAGGGCGAGCTGCGCCCCGATCAGGCCTCGTGGCCCGGCATCAAGGCCTGGGCGCAGCTGAACCCCAAGCGCGTCCCTGAGATGCTGTGGGCGAACCCGAGGGTGGTGTTCTTTCGCGAAGAACCGCTGCCCGACCCGAACGTCGGCCCGCGCGGCGCGCAGGGTGTGCCGCTGACGCCCGGCCGCTCGGTCGCGATCGACCCCACCAGCGTTCCCTACGGCAGCGCGCTGTGGCTGGACACCACCGAGCCGCTGTCGAACACCCCGCTGCGCCGCGTGGTGATGGCGCAGGACACCGGCAGCGCGATCACCGGCGCGGTGCGGGTCGATTACTTCTGGGGTTGGGGCAGCGTGGCCGAGCAGCAAGCCGGGCGCATGAAGCAGCCGCTGCGGGTGTGGGTGCTGGTGCCCCGAAACTGATCTCGTCTTTCCCCGCCCCCGAGAACGACGTCGATACTCTCGCCCCATGACCCTGTTCGCAACGACCGTTTTCCTCTCCGCTTTCCTGCTCTTTCAAATCCAGCCCATCGTCGCGAAGATGATCCTGCCGTGGTTTGGCGGAGCGTCGTCGGTGTGGAGCGTGTGCCTGGTGTTTTTTCAGGTCGAGCTGCTGCTGGGTTATGCCTATGTGCATTGGCTGCACGAAAAAGTCGCCGCGCGGCGGCAGCCGATGGTGCACGGCGTGTTGCTGCTGCTGAGTGTGGCGATGCTGCCGGTCACGGCCGATCCGGCCTGGAAAGGCTCGACGCTGGCGCCCGGCCTGAGCGTGCTGGCGGTGCTGGCGATCGCGGTCGGCGCGCCGTACCTGATGCTGTCGACCACCGGGCCGTTGATGCAGACCTGGTACGCGCGTTCGTTCCCCAACGCGGGCACCGAAGCCAAGCCCTATCGGCTGTACGCGCTGTCGAATCTGGCATCGATGCTGGCGCTGCTGTCGTACCCGGTGCTGGTCGAGCCGCTGCTGCCGGTCGGCACGCAGGCCACGCTGTGGTCGGCCGCCTATGTGGCGTTCGTGGCGACCTGTCTGGCGACAGCGTTCTTCACGCGGCGTCGCATGGACGCATTCGCGTCACCGGCGGTGTCGTCAGTAGCAGCGGCCGAGGTCGATGGCGCCCCGCCCCCCGGCTGGAAAGAATGCCTGCTGTGGATCGGCCTGGCCGCCACCGCGTCGATGCTGCTGCTGGCGATGACGCGGCACCTGACGCAGGACGTGGCGCCGGTGCCGTTCCTGTGGATCGCGCCGCTGTCGATCTACCTGCTCAGCTTCATCCTGTGCTTCGACGCGCCGCGCTACTACGTGCGCCCGCTGTTCCTCGCCGCGCTGCCGCTGGCCTTCTTCGCGCTCGATCGGGTGCTCGACAGCGGCATGGAGGTGCCGACACTCATCGCGCTGATCTGCGTCTCGCTGTTCGTCTTCTGCATGGTCTGCCATGGCGAGCTGGTGCGTCGCAAGCCGCCGGTGCGCTACCTCACGTTGTTCTACCTGATGCTGTCGATAGGCGGCGCGCTCGGCGGGCTGCTGGTCGGCTTGGTCGCCCCGGCGATCTTCACCGCTTACTTCGAGCTGCCGATCGGCCTGTTTCTGTGCGCCGCGCTGGTGGTGGCGGTGCTGTGGCGCGATCTGCGCACCGCGTGGCGTGTCGTGTTGGTGATCGCGCTGCTGGCCTACGGCTGGCGGCTGGCCGAGATTTCGCTGGAATACGTGCAGGGCTATCGCAAGGTGGTGCGCAATTTCTACAGCCAGTTGCGCATCGACGACGTGAGCGACGATGTGCTCGGCCCGAAGCGCAAGATGGTGCATGGCCGCATCAACCACGGCGAGCAGTTCAGGGACATCAAGCTGCTGAAAGAGCCGACGGCTTACTACTGCGAGAAGTCCGGCATCGGCCGCGCCATCCGCAGCTTGCAGCCGTCGCACCCCACACTGCACATCGGCATCGTCGGCCTCGGCGCGGGCACGCTGGCGGCCTACGGGCGCGCGGGCGACACGATGCGCATCTACGAGATCAACGAGCAGGTGCTCGAACTCGCACGCAGCGACTTCACTTTCCTGTCTGACAGCGCCGCGACCATCACCCCCGTGCTCGGCGATGGCCGCCTGATGCTCGAGCGCGATGCGCCGCAGCATTTCGACCTGCTGGCCATCGACGCGTTCTCGGGCGACTCGATCCCGGCCCACCTGCTGACGCTGGAGGCGATGCAGACCTACTTCGCGCAACTCAAGCCCGAGGGCGTGCTGGCCTTCCACATCACCAACCGCTACCTCGACTTACAGCCGGTGATGGTCGCCGCTGCGCAGCACCACGGCAAGACCGCGCTGATCTACGACCTGGAGCCCGGCGACGACGACCTGTATTGCCGCCACACCACCTGGGTGCTGATGATGAGCCCCGAGCGCGCGGCAGCGTTGCCCGAGACGTTGCGAGACGGGGTTGCGCTGAAGCCGCGTCCCGGCTTCGCGCCGTGGACGGACAGCTTCTCGAACCTGTTGGGCATCCTGAAATAGCGCGGTGCGTTCAAAGGCCCAGATCGCTCAGGCTGGCATGGTCGTCGGGCCGGCGGCCGAGCGGCCAGTGGAACAACCGGTCTTCGGCGCGGATAGGCAGGTCGTTGATGCTGGCGTAGCGCCGCATCATCAGGCCGTGTTCGTTGAACTCCCAGTTCTCGTTGCCGTAGCTGCGAAACCACTGGCCCGAGTCGTCGTGAAACTCGTAGGCGAAACGCACGCCGATGCGGGCACCGTCGTAGGCCCACAGCTCCTTGATGAGCCGGTAGTCGAGTTCGCGCGCCCACTTGCGCTGCAAAAATTCCTTGACCTGCGCACGGCCGACCGGGAACTCGGCGCGGTTGCGCCAGCGGGTGTCTTCGGTGTAGACGCCGACCACCCGATCGGGGTCGCGCGAATTCCAGGCGTCCTCGGCCATGCGCACTTTCTGGCGTGCGGTCTCGGCGGTGTAGGGTGGTAACGGGGGGCGGGTTTCACTCATGGCGTGTCTCCTGGCAGGTTGGGTTTGACCATATCAAGTGTCGAGATTGGCACCTGAGCACTGCGGCGGACCGCTGTGTTGCGTTCATGCCCGGGGGCAGAGCCCAGGGCGCTCGCCAGGCGCAAACAGTCCACTGGACTGTTTGTGTCCGGGCTCTCTCCTCCGGGCCGGTTCACCAGCCATTCGCTTCGGCTCAAGTTCCGCCGGCCCTCCCCCTTGACTTCACTCCACACAGCGGCCCACCGCAGCGCTCCAACCACCACCGAAGCAATCGGAGGTCGAATTCCTTCGCATGCGACAACGGTGCCAGCTGTCGAGGGCGTGGGGTGACCGGCGTAGCGAAGTAAAGATGGAGGGCCGGATCGGTCTGACCCGGAGGGTTTGAGAATTGACCCGGCCCGGGTGACATGAGCGGAGCCGGTCACCCCACGCCCTCGACAGCACCGCGCCCAAGTTGGCAATCAACGGCTGTTCCAGATCAGTAAGTCTTGTACGACAGGAACTTGCCCGACATCACGATGCTGACCCGGTCACCGGCGGCGTTCGGCTCGCGGGTCAGGTCCATCTTGAAATCGATCGCGCTCATGATGCCGTCGCCGAATTCCTCGTGGATCAGTTCCTTGAAGGTGGTGCCGTAGACATTCACGAGCTCGTAAAAACGGTAGATCAGCGGATCGGTCGGCACGGCGGTGGGCAGCGAGCCCTTGTAGGGCGCCACCTGCAGCCACTTCTCGGCCTCGGCGTCCAGCCCAAAAATCTTGGCGACGACCTTGGCCTGCTTCGCGTCGAACGTCATCTGGCCCAGGCAACCGGCGGTGACCCACTCCTTGCTCAGGCCGACCTTCTTGGCCACGTCCTCCCACTTGATGCCCTTCTTGACCTTGGCCTCGATGATCATTTCGGTGACGTCGTTGCGGTTCATGTGTGCTCCTTGACTGGTGTGGGGGGAAGTGAATTCAGGCCGTCTGTTCGGCCATGGCGAGGCCCGGCTCGACGACCGGCGGCACGGCAGGGGCCCGGCCGTGCGACAGGTCCTTCGAGCGCGCGACCAGAAAGTCGACCAGGTGGTTGCGGATGCGGTAGTACTGCGGGTCGTGGTGCAAGGTGGCGCGCTGCCGGTCGCGGGGCATGGAGTTGCGCACGATCTCAGCCACCCGAGCCTGCGGGCCGTTGCTCATCAGCAGGATCTTGTCGGCCAGCAGAATGGCTTCGTCGACGTCGTGCGTGATCATGAACACCGTCTGGTGCGTCTCGGCGCAGATGCGCAGCAGCTCGTCCTGGATCGTGCCGCGCGTCAGCGCATCGAGCGCGCCAAAGGGCTCGTCGAGCAGCAGCATCTTCGGCTCGATGGCGAAGGCGCGGGCGATGCCCACACGCTGCTTCATGCCGCCCGACAGCGCCGACGGGTTCTTGTCGATGGCCGGGGTCAAACCGACCAGCGCCACATATTTTTCGACATGCACCTTGACCTGCGCCGCGCTCCATTGCGGCCATTTGCTGCGCACCGCGAAGCCGATGTTCTGGCGCACCGACAACCACGGCATCAGTGCATGGCCCTGGAACACCACACCGCGCTCCAGGCTGGGCCCGGCGACCTCGCGGTTGTCCATGAACACATTGCCGCTGGTGGCCTGATCGAGCCCGGCCAGCACATTCAGGATCGTCGTCTTGCCGCAGCCCGAGTGGCCAATGATGCAGACGAACTCGCCCTTCTGGATGCCGAAATTCACGCTGTCGAAGACCGGTTCGGCTTGTTTGCCGTCAGGCGACGGGTAGCTTTTCGACAGGCCTTCGATGCGCAGGAAGGGGGCGTCGGTGAGGGTGCTTGCGTTCATCTCATTCGACATACGAAATCGCCTTCTGCGCCCGCGCAAACGCCATGTCGAGCAGCATGCCGACGACGCCGATCACCAGAATGGCGAAGATCACATTCGTCAGCGACAGGTTGTTCCACTCGTTCCACACGAAGTAACCGATGCCGGTGCCACCGACCAGCATCTCGGCCGCCACGATCACCAGCCAGGCGATGCCCATGCTGATGCGCATGCCGGTCAGGATCGTTGGCGCGGCGGCGGGCAGGATCACCTCGAAGGCCAGCCGCAGCCGCGAGACTTCGAGCGTCTTCGCGACGTTCAGCCACTCGCGCCGCACGCCAGCGACGCCAAACGCGGTGTTGATCAGCATCGGCCACACCGAGCAGATGAAGATCACGAAGATGCCCGAGATCGATGAGTCCTTGATCGTGTACAGCGCCAGCGGCATCCAGGCCAGCGGCGAGATGGGCTTGAGCACCTGGATGAACGGGTCGAGCGCGCGATAGAGCATGCGGCTCATGCCGATCAGGAAGCCGAGCGGAATGGCGACCAACGCGGCAATGCCGAAGCCGAGCGCGACACGGCCGAGCGAATAGCCGAGTTGCAGGCCGATGCCCTTGTCGTTCGGCCCGTTGTCGTAGAACGGGCTGGACAGGTTCTTGACGACGGTGCTGCCCATCTGCGCCAGCGTCGGAAAGCCACTGCTCTTCTTGTCGCCCTCGGCCAAGGCCGGGTCTTTGCCCAGCAGCTTCTGGTACTCGATCTGCTCGGCCGTCAGCGTGACGACCGGGCCAGGTGCGGTCTTCGCGGGCAGCGTGGCGAGATGCCAGACCACCAGCAAAACGACGAGGATGAGCACCGACAGGGCGCTGGCCTGCAGCGCCTGCTTGTTGGGGGTTTTCACCGCGCCGCCTCAGGTCTTGCTGATCGCAAAGCTCTTGGCGTAGGCGTCGGCCTTCGCCGGGTCGAACTCCTTGCCCATGATGGTGTACTTCTTGTACGCGCCTTCGGGCACTTTCTGGTCGAGCAGCTTCATCTGCTTTTTCGCGTCGGTCAGCAGGAACACCTGCTCGGCGATCTGCTTGTAGTTGACCTCGCCCTTCAGGTAGCCCCAGCGCTTCATCTGGGTGAGCATCCACACCGCCATGCTCTGCCACGGCACCGGGTCGAAGTCGGCGCGGTCGGGCACGGTCTTGATGCCGCCCAGGCCGTCGGCAAACTTGCCGGTCAGAACCTGCGCCACCACGGTTTCCGGCTGATTCAGATAGCCGGTCGGGCTGATGACCTTGGCGATCAGCTCGCGGTTCTTCGGGTCGCGCGCCATGTTGGCGGCGGTCAGCACCGCGCGGTACAGCGCCGCGAAGGTGTTCGGGTTCTGCTTGATGAAGTCTTCGCTGACACCGAAGGCGCAGCACGGGTGACCGTCCCAGATCTCCTTCGACAGAATGTGGATGAAGCCCACCTCGTCGTACACCGCGCGCTGGTTGAACGGGTCGGGGCCGAGGAAGCCGTCGATGTTGCCGGCGCGCAGGTTGGCCACCATCTCGGGCGGCGGCACGACACGGATCTGCACATCGGTGTCCGGGTTCAGGCCGTTTTCAGCCAGGTAGTAGCGCAGCAGGAAGTTGTGCATCGAGAACTCGAACGGCACCGCGAACTTGAAGCCCTTCCAGTTCTTCGGGTCGCGGTTGTCCTTGTGCTTCAAGGCCAGCGTGATCGCCTGGCCGTTGATGTTCTGGACGGTGGCCACGCGCATCGGCTGCGCCACCGAGCCGATGCCCAGCGAAATCGCCAGCGGCATCGGCGACAGGAAGTGAGAAGCGTCGTGCTCCTTGTTGAGCATCTTGTCGCGGATCAACGCCCAGCCTGCGGTCTTGTTGAGCTGCACCGTCAGGCCCTGCTGCTTGTAGAAGCCGAGCGGGCTGGCCATGATGAGCGGCGTGGCGCAGGTGATGGCGATGAAGCCGAGCTTGAGTTCGGTTTTCTCAAGCGCACCTTTGTCTTGCGCCATCGCTTCCAGCGCGCCCATCGGCAGCAGCGACGCGATCGCCGCACGCGCGGTGTTGGCGCCCACGGCTTGCAGGAAGCGGCGGCGCAGTGGTTCGGACGGGAACAGCGCCTTGACCAGCGTCGCTTCGATGAAGTCGCGCGAGTAGGACTCGGCGGTCATGGCTTGCGCAACCCCTTCGGCCTGGTGCTCGGCGGCCGTGTGGTCGCGGCCGCAGCCGCAGCGCATCATCAGCGGCCGGTCGGCGTTGTAGGGCTCGAAGCTGTTGGTGGTTTGATCGTCGCTGCGGCTCATGAGGGAACTCCTTGATGACATGTGAAGGTTACGGATCGAGCGCGGTGGTGCCCATCGCGTGGGCTGGGAAAACGCTGTAGGGCTGGCCCTACACCCCGCGCCGCGCTGCCGGGCAGTGTCAAACGGGCATCAGGTCGTGTCGCACGGCATACAGCGCCAGCTCGACGTCGTTGCGCGCGCCGGTTTTCTCGAGGATGCGCGCGCGGTAGGTGCTCACGGTGTTCGACGACAGCACCAGTTGCAGGGCGATTTCGCCCACGCTGCGGCCGATCGCGAGCAGGCGAAATACCTGGTACTCGCGGTGCGACAGCCGCTCGTGCAACGGCCCATCGCCTGCGCTGGCCGCGCCCACACCGGCACCGAGTGCGCTCGCCACGTGCTCTGCCACGGTGGGAGTGATGAACAAGCCACCTGCGGCGACCTTGTGGATGGCGGCCGACATCTGTTCGGAGTCGGCGCTCTTGTTCAGGTAGCCGGCAGCACCCAGCTTCAGACTGCGCACCGCGTACTGCTTGTCGGGGTAGGTGCTGAGCATCAACACCGGCAGCTTCGGGAACTCGGCCTTCAACTGCCGCAGCACATCGAGGCCGTCGCGGTGCGGCATGGCGATGTCCATCAGCACCACGTCGATGCCCGCGGCTGGCGTGCTGGCGCAGGTGGCTTCAGCCGCTTCCCGCACCTTGCGGATCGCCTCGGGCCCGTTGTCGGCCTCGCCGGCCACCACAATGTCGCCCGTGTCAGCCAGGATCTGCTTGATGCCCTGGCGCACGATCAGGTGGTCGTCGCAGATCAGCACCCTGATCATGATGGGCTCCCGCTGGGCGTCGGCATCGGCATCGTCAGCCGCACGCAGGTGCCGTGGTTCGGCACGCTGTCGATGGCGAGCGTGCCGCCGAAATGGCCCGCGCGTTCGCGCATGCCCATCACGCCGTAGCTGCGCGGGTGGTTCAGCGCCGCAGGCTCGGCACCCACGCCGTCGTCGCGCACCTCGATGTGCAGCACGGGGTGGGGTGGCCCGTCGACATACAACTGAATGCGCACCGAACGCGCCTGAGCATGTCGCGCGACATTGCTCAGCATCTCCTGGAAGATGCGGAATACGGCGATCGCCCAGCGTTCGCCGTCGGGACCGCAAGGTGGCTGGGTCTGCGCGGTGACATGCATCTGCAAGTCGGCACGCAGCTCGGTGGTTTCAATGAACTCCTGCGCCTGCCATTCGAGCGCGGCCCACAGCCCTTGGTGGTCGAGGATGCTCGGCCGCAGGTCGGTGATGATGCGGCCCAGGTTGTCCACCGCGGTGTCGATGGTGCGGCCCATGCCGTGGCACTTGAAGCTGAGTTCGTGGCGATCCTGCACCCGCTTTTCGAGCCAGCCCACGTCCATCTTCAACGCGACCAGCAGCGAGCCCAGTTCGTCGTGGATCTCGCGGGCGATGCGGGTGCGTTCTTCCTCACGCACCGATTCCGAATAGGCCGACAGCTCGCGCAGCGCGCCGAGTGCCTGCGTCAGCTCGGCGGTGCGCTCGTTGGTCAACGCCACCACGCGGCGTTCGAGCTGTTCGTGCGACTGCTGCAGCAGCGCTTCGCTGCGTTTGCGCTCGGTGATGTCGATGAGGGTGACCACCGCGCCCTGCACCGCGCCGCCGTCGAGGATCGGGTGCGATGAATACTCGGCCGAAAACGCGCTGCCGTCGGCGCGCCACAGCACCTCGCTGTCGATGCGGCAGGGCAGCCCCTGGCGGAAGGCGTTGAAGATCGGGCACTCGGCCTCGGGGTAATGGCGGCCATCGGCGTGCGTGTGGTGAATCAGCGCATGCATGTTGCTGCCCAGCACCGCTGCGGCCGGGTAGCCCAGCATGTCGGCTGCGGCGCGGTTGACGAAGGTGCAGCAGCCGCTCATGTCGACACCGAAAATGCCCTCACCGGTCGATTCGAGCAGCAATTGCAATTGCTCGGCCCACACGCCAGTGGTCACCGCTGTCGCAGGGGCGGGCTGCGCAGCGACAGCGTGGCGTTGCGAGGGTTTCAGGGGGGCGGCGACAGCAGTCATGCACAACTCCGGTGCGAATGCCACGGAATACCACGATGGTGCAATGTGCGTGCCACCTCCGGGAGCCTGGCTTGCCACACCCATCGCGCGCAGCGGGCATGAAAGAATTCTGCTTTGCGCGCGACGCCAATCCATGACATCCCTTTTGAAAGCCACCGCCGTGTCCAGACGCCGCCTGTTGTCGATGCTCACCGCCGTTGGCCTGCTGCCGAAATCGGCCTCGGCCGTCACCCCGGCGGTCGAATCCGGGAACGCGCCGCTGCAAACACTGTCTCTCACCCCGGCCGAATGGAAGCAACGGCTGACCCCCGCCCAGTACGACGTGCTGCGCAACGAGGGCACCGAGCGCCCGCACAGCAGTGCGCTCAATGGCGAGAAGCGGCGCGGCGTCTACGCCTGCACCGGGTGCGCCCTGGAGCTGTTCACCTCGGAGATGAAGTTCGACAGCGGCACTGGCTGGCCGAGCTTCCACAGCACGCTGCCCGGTGCCTTCGCGCTGACAACCGATTTCAAGCTCATTTTTCCGCGCACCGAATACCACTGCACCCGCTGCGGCGGCCACCACGGACATGTGTTCAACGACGGGCCGGCGCCGTCCGGCAAGCGCTATTGCAACAACGGCGTCGCGCTGACGTTCAAGCCCACCGCGTGATCGCTGCGGCATTTCGGTGCGCCTGACAATCGGGCACCTCACTGAAAGTCCGCATGTACAAGCCATCCACCCCGCCTGCCAAACGCGTCAGCCGCGACCTGACCGACGCCGAGTTCGCCGAACTCGACGACCTGCTGCTGGCCACGCCCGAGCCGCTGGAGCCGGTCGACGTGGTGATGCTCGATGGCTACCTGTGCGGGGTGCTGGTGCAGCCGGTGCTGCTGGAGGTGGCGACCTGGCTGCCGCATGTGTTCGACTTCGACGGGCAGCCGCTGCAGGGCGATGTCGATGCCGCGTGGCTGGCCCGCACCACCACGCTGATACTGCGCCGCCACGCCGCGCTGACCCACGCCATTGCCGAAGACGGCTGGTTCGACCCGCTGGTGCTGGAAGCCGACGAGGACCAGCCCGCGCCGCCTGCCGCCGAGGGAGAGGCCGATCCACTGGCTGGCCTGCACCCGGTGTCGCACTCGCTCATGCCCTGGGTGGCCGGCTTCCAGCACGCGACGCTGTGCTTTCCCGATTTGTCGGAAATGAGCGACGACGCGGTGTTGTCGGCGCTGGCGCGGCTGTACCGCCACCTGCCGGCCGAGACCGACGAGGAGCGCGAGGTCGTTGCCACCCTGGCCCGCGAGCAACCGCTGACCACGCTGGACGCCGCGATCGAAGACCTCGTCATCGCAGTCGCCGACTTGTCCGACCTGACGCGCAAGGCGCGCTTCAAGGTCGAGCCCGTCAAGCGCGAGACCCCCAAGCCCGGCCGCAACGACCCTTGCGCCTGCCGCAGCGGCAAGAAGTTCAAGGCGTGCCACGGCAAAACCTGAGCCGACAGCGAATTGGAGCGCCCCATGCGCCTGCAACTGCTGTCTGACCTGCACCTGGAAACCGAGGTCTTCGAGCCGCAGCCGGCGCCTGGCGCTGAGCTGCTGGTGTTGGCGGGCGACATCGACAGCACTTGGCGCGAACTCGATCGCTTCGGCCACTGGCCGGTACCGGTGATCTTCGTGCCCGGCAACCACGAATTCGACCAGCGCGAGCTCGACGAAGCCGGGCCTGCGCTGCGCGCTCGCTGTGCATCGATGGGCATCACGATGTTGGACAAGCAAAGCTGCCTTCGCACCGACGCGCAAGGCCGTCGCATCCGCTTCGTGGCGACCACGCGCTGGAGCGATTTCGATGTGTTTGGTGCCGCGCAGCAAGCGCGGGCGATGCGAGCGGCCACCTACTACGTCGATGTGATGCGATCAACCCAGCATGGCGCACCCTTCGATGCCGCTGCGGTGCGTGTCGAAGCCCTGGCCTGCCGCGCCTGGCTGGCTGCGGAACTGGTGCGCGCGCCGACATCGCCCGATGTGGCCTGGGACGCAACGGTCGTCATCACCCACTATGCGCCCAGTGTGCGCAGTGCCGACCCGCGCTACGGCAAGCAGCCCGGCACAGCGAGCTTCTGCAACGCCGACGACGACCTGCTGCCACACGCCGACCTGTGGATCCACGGCCACCTGCACGGCCGCCACGACTACCGTGTCGCGCACCCGCAGGCGGATGGCGAACTGGGCGAGACCCGCGTCATCTGCAACGCCCGTGGCCACAGCCGCAAAGGTGAGGCCGATCACTACAACGGGCTGCTCACCGTCGAGGTGTGAGGGGTTGATGCCTGCTGACTCGGCCCCACTTCTACAATCACTTTCTGCTTTGAAAGCCGCCGCATGATCTCCCGCGAACCCACCCTCGAACGCTTGGCCGTGGCCCAGCAGCTGCTGATCGAGCCGTTTGGCCTGACCGAGGCGTCACTGTCGCGCGCCTTGCAGGCAATTGCCACGCACCGCATCGACGACGCCGACCTGTACTTCCAGACCACCCGCAGCGAAGGCTGGAGCCTGGAAGAAGGCATCGTCAAGAGCGGCAGCTTCGGCATCGACCAGGGGGTGGGCGTGCGGGCGGTGGCGGGCGAGAAGACGGCGTTCGCCTATTCCGACGACATCTCCGAAGCCGCGCTGATGGACGCCGCGCAGACGGTGCGCACCATCGCCGCGGCGGGCCAAAGCCGCCGGGTGAAGATCGACACGCCGCGCAAGGTGGCCAGCAGCCGGGTGCTGTATGCGCCGATGGACCCGATCGCCTCGCTCGACAGCACGCAAAAGGTGGCGCTGCTGGAGCGGGTGGAGAAGATGGCCCGCGCGAAAGACCCGCGCATCAAGCAGGTGATGGCCAGTATTTCCGGCGAATACGACGTGGTGCTGGTGGCACGCGCCGATGGCACACGCGCGGCCGACGTGCGGCCGCTGGTGCGCTTGAATGTGACGGTGATCGCCGAGCAAACGGTCAAGGGCGTGGTGCGCCGCGAAACCGGCAGCAGCGGCGGCGGCGGTCGCTTCGGGTATGGCTACTTTCACGACAGCATGCTCGAAAGCTACGTGAACGACGCGGTGAACGCGGCGCTGACCAATTTGTCGTCGCGGCCAGCGAAGGCCGGCGAGATGAGCGTGGTGCTCGGTGCCGGTTGGCCCGGCGTGCTGTTGCACGAGGCGATCGGCCATGGGCTGGAAGGCGACTTCAACCGCAAGGGCTCCAGCGCGTTCAGCGGCCTGATCGGCCAGCGCGTTGCCGCCAAGGGCGTGACGGTGCTCGACGACGGCACGCTGCCCGACCGGCGCGGCTCGCTGAACGTCGACGACGAAGGCAATGCCAGCCAGCGCAATGTGCTGATCGAAGACGGCATCCTGAAGGGCTATCTCCAGGACTCGATGAATGCGCGGCTGATGGGCGTCAAGCCCACCGGCAACGGTCGCCGCGAAAGCTATGCCGCCGTGCCGATGCCGCGCATGACCAACACCTACATGCTGTCGGGCGACAAAACGAAGGAAGAGATCGTGGCCGGCCTGAAGCGCGGCGTGTACGCCACCAACTTCGGCGGCGGGCAGGTCGACATCACCAGCGGCAAGTTCGTGTTTTCGGCGAGCGAGGCGTTCTGGGTCGAGAACGGCAAGATCCAGTACCCGGTCAAGGGCGCAACGATCATCGGCAACGGCCCCGACGCGTTGACGCGGGTCAGCATGATCGGCAACGACATGCGCCTGGACACTGGCGTGGGCACCTGCGGCAAGGAAGGCCAGAGCGTGCCGGTGGGCGTGGGCCAGCCGACGCTGCGCCTCGATGGGCTGACGGTGGGCGGCACGGCCTGAGCGACTCCACCGCGCCTTGAATCTTTGAAATCCTTGTGAAACCTGTCATGCCACAACACCCTCACGCCGCCGCCGATGACCGCTACGGCCTCATAGAAAAGACCAGCGAGACCGACAACGAGCGCATCCGCGGCGTCACGCCACTGCCACCGCCCGAGCATCTGATCCGCTTTTTCCCGATTCGCGGCACAGCGGTCGAGACGCTGGTGGCGAACACGCGGCAACGCATCAGCCGCATCATGTCCGGGCAGGACGACCGGCTGCTCGTGGTCGTGGGCCCGTGCTCGATCCACGACCCCGCCGCCGCGCTGGACTACGCGCACAAGCTCAAGGAACTGCGCACCCGCCACGCCGACACGCTGGAGGTGGTGATGCGTGTCTACTTCGAGAAGCCGCGCACCACCGTCGGCTGGAAGGGCCTGATCAACGACCCCTACCTCGACGAAAGCTTCCGCATCGACGAAGGCCTGCGCATCGCCAGACAACTGTTGCTGGAGATCAACCGACTCGGCGTGCCCGCCGGCAGCGAGTTCCTCGACGTGATCTCACCGCAGTATTTGGGTGACTTGATCGCCTGGGGCGCGATCGGCGCGCGCACCACCGAAAGCCAGGTGCACCGCGAGCTGTCGTCGGGCATATCGGCACCGATCGGCTTCAAGAACGGCACCGATGGCAACATCCGCATCGCCACCGACGCGATCCAGGCGGCGGCGCGCCCGCACCACTTCCTGAGCGTGCACAAGAACGGCCAGGTCGCCATCGTCGAAACCACCGGCAACCCCGATTGCCATCTGATTTTGCGTGGCGGCAAGGCGCCGAACTACGATGCAGCGCATGTCGAAGCCGCCTGCAAAGACCTGGAAGCAGCCAAGCTGCCCGCCACGCTGATGGTCGATTGCTCGCACGCCAACAGCAGCAAGCAGCACGACAAACAGATCGATGTCGCCCGCGACATCGCGGCACAGTTGGCCGGCGGCAGCCGCCGCGTCTTCGGCGTGATGGTCGAGGGCCATCTGAACCCGGGCGCGCAGAAGTTCAGCCCGGGCAAGGACGATCCGGCGCAGCTGGCCTACGGACAAAGCATCACCGACGCCTGCATCGGCTGGGACGACACGGTGGGCGTGCTCGAGACGCTCAGTCAAGCGATCAAGGCACGCCGACGCTAGATCACCCCCACACCAGCGGCCAATGCGGCTTCGCGCAGCGCTTCGTCCAGCGTCGCGACCGGGCACTGCAGGCGCAAGGCCAATTCCAGGTAGGCAGCCTCATAGGTACTGAGGCCGAAACGCAGCGCCAGGCTCAAGATTTCGCTGCGCGCAATGGGCTGTCGATCGACCGTGATCGGCAATGCACCGATGTGCGACAGCACCGCCTGCGCCCGTTGCGCGTCCAGCCGCTGTCGCACGCAGGCGGTGCGCAGCACGTTCGTCAACTCCAGCTCCCACACCGCAGGCGCATGCGCTGACTCGTTACGCAGCCGCTGCGCCACCGCTTCGGTGTAGGCGTTGGTTTGGTTTTCGAGATACCAGCCGGAGACGACGGAGTTGTCCAGCACGAAGGCCATGGCGCTCAGTCGCGCCCGTGGCCGATGGCGTCGCGCAAGGGCAGCGGCAAGGAAATGCCCCCACGCAGCGCCGACAACGCCAGCAAGGTCGCATCGACCGTTTGACGCTGGAGGAGGCTCATCGTGTCCGGCGTGGCGTGTTCTACCGCGACGAGGCGCGCTGCGGGCGACCCGTGGCGCGTGATGGTGATCGCTTCGCCCTGCTGCACACGCAGCAGCAATTCTGACAAGCGGGTTTTTGCCTCGTAGACCGGAACGGAGATCATGGTCGACTCAACCTGAAATCTGGTTGGTCTGATTGTCGCTGATTATGCGTGCTGGAGGTGGCCCCCCTGGACGCAGCATTGCCGAGCTATTCGGCAGCATCCATTTGCTGCAGCCGTTCGCTGTGCCAATACACGTCGTCGCCACCCAGCCCATCGAGGTTGGCGCGATTGAGCACGCGGGCCAGCACGAACAGCAAATCACTCAGCCGGTTCAGGTAGTGGCGGGGTTCGTCGCGCACGGCCTCGACCGCAGCCAGTGCGACGACGGTGCGCTCGGCGCGCCGGGCGATCGTGCGCGCCACATGCGCCAGCGCGGCACTGCGCGTGCCGGCCGGCAGGATGAATTCCTTCAGCCGCGGCAGCGTGTCGTTGTAGTGCGCCAGGGCTTCGTCGAGCTGGATCACCGCGACGGTCTTCAGCAATTCGTAGCCCGGGATCGACAGCTCGCCACCCAGGTTGAACAGCTCGTGCTGAATCACCACCAGCAGCTCGCGCACATCACCCGGCAGCGGCTCGGCCAGCAGCACACCGAGCTGCGAGTTCAGCTCATCGACATCGCCCATTGCATGCACGCGCAGGCTGTCCTTGGACACCCGGTTGCCATCGCCCAGGCCGGTGGTGCCATCGTCTCCGGTGCGGGTGGCGATCTGTGTGAGTCGGTTCGACATGGGGTGTGCCTGCTGCGTTGGTGCGGCCGGCTCATCGGGCCGGATCGGGGCAGGATGATGCCTGAAGACAGCGTTGGCAGCAGCGGTGCAGCATCAGCCCCGAAGCGGACTCGTCACGGTCGTAGGCGGTCAATCGCCCGGCGCGCTCACCGACCAGCGCTTGCTGATCTCGCCGCTGCCCTTGACGCTTTCGAGGTGCACGCCGAAGCCCCAGAGTCGGGCCACGTGCTTCAGCACCTCTTGCGCGCTGTCGTTCAGCGGCCGGTCGTTGTGCTGGGTGTGGCGCAGCGTCAGCGAGCGGTCGCCGCGCAGGTTGACGCTCCAGACCTGGATGTTGGGCTCACGGCTGCCCAGGTCGTACTGACGCGACAGCGCTTCGCGCAGGCGGCGGTAACCGGCGTCGTCGTGGATGGCGGCCACCTCAAGCTCTTTTTCCTTTTCGTCGTCGGTGATCGCGAACAGGCGGAAATCGCGCATCAGCTTGGGCGACAGGTACTGGCCGATGAAGCTCTCGTCCTTGAAGTTGCGCATCGCGTGGTCGAGTGTGGGCAACCAGTCGGCACCGGCCATGTCGGGGAACCACTGCCGGTCTTCGTCTGTTGCTCTTTCACATATCCGCTTGATGTCGGTAAACATCGCGAAGCCCAGCGCGTACGGGTTGATGCCGCTGTAGGCCTTGTGATCGACCGGCGGCTGGTAGATCACGTTGGTGTGCGACTTCAGCCATTCGATCATCACGCCGTCGCTCAAGTGGCCGCGGTCGTACATGGTGTTGAGCAGGTGGTGGTGCCAGAAAGTGGCCCAGCCTTCGTTCATCACCTGCGTCTGTCGCTGCGGGTAGAAATACTGCGCCACCTTGCGCACGATGCGCACCACCTCGCGCTGCCAGGGTTCGAGCAGCGGCGCGTTTTTCTCGATGAAGTACAGCAGGTTTTCCTGCGGTTCTTCGGGGAAGCGCTTGGCCTCGTCGGCGGCCAGCCCGGCACCCTTGCCGAACTTGGGCGGCAGCGTGCGCCACATCTCGTTGACCTGGCGCTGCGCATAGGCCTCGCGGTCTTTGCGGTCGGCCAGCTCCTGCGCCAGGCTCTTGCGGCTGGGGCGTCGGTAGCGGTCGACACCGTGGTTCATCAGCGCATGGCAGCTGTCGAGCAGGGTCTCCACCGCATCGATGCCATGTTTCTCCTCGGCCTCGGTGATGTAGTTCTTCGCATAGACCAGGTAGTCGATGATCGACCCTGCGTCGGTCCACATGCGGAACAGGTAGTTGCCCTTGAAGAAGCTGTTGTGGCCGTAGGCGGCG
>JAKFUQ010000171.1 GCA_021732645.1 Rhizobacter sp.
CGCCGACGGAAATGACTTCGTGCCGATCGCCGAAGAGCTGCGCCTCGACGCGGTCGGCCCGGTGCGCTTCATCTTTCCGCACGCGCCGGTGCGGCCGGTCACGATCAACGGCGGCATGGCGATGCGCGCCTGGTACGACCTGCTGCATGCCGACTTGGTGCATCGCGAGGACGAAGCCGGTCTGCGCGCCTCCAGGCTCGACATCGAGGCCCTGATCACGGCCGAGCGTGCGCGCGGTGTGGCCGCCTCACGCATCGTGCTGATGGGTTTTTCGCAAGGCTGCGCCATGGCGCTGCTGACCGGCCTGCGCCACACCGAGCGGCTGGCGGGGCTGGTGGGGCTGTCCGGCTACCTGCCGCTGGCCGACACCACGGCGGCCGAGCGCAGCGCGGCGAGCATGGCGCTGCCGGTGTTCCTCGCACACGGCCGCGGCGACAGCGTGGTTCCGCTGGCGCGGGCGGCCGCCTCGCGCGACGCTTTGCGGTCGCTGGGCTGCGTGGTCGACTGGCACGACTACCCGATGGCGCACTCGGTGTGCGCTCAGGAGGTCGCCGACCTCAACGCCTGGCTGCTGAAGGTGCTGGCCGCCTGAGAAGCGAGCGTCAACCGGCCGCTGACGCGCTCGGCTTCGGCGGCGCGTAGCGCTGCTTCGGTTTGTCGGCGCGGGCATACAAGCCCTGCACCGCGGGGATGTTGGCTTCGAGGTCCTTGATGCGGGTGGTGCCGGCCGGGTGGGTGGACAGCCATTGCGGCGGGGCACCCTTGTTGGCCTTGCCCATTTTTTGCCACAGCGTGACACCAGCGGTCGGCAGGTAGCCGCTGCGCGCCGCCAGATCGAGGCCGATCTTGTCGGCCTCGGATTCGTCGTCGCGACCGAACTTCATCGTCAGCAACTGCGCGCCCATGTCGGCCAGGTAGCGCCCGCCACCGCCCAGCCCGAGCAGCGACGCACCGATCTCGATGGCGCCGCGCGTCGCCGCCGACTTGCCCATGCGCTCACGGGCATGCTCGCGCAGCGCGTGCGCGATTTCGTGGCCCATGACCTGCGCCACCTCGTCGTCGGTGAGTTGCAGCGTGTCGAGAATGCCGTAATAAAACGCGATCTTGCCGCCCGGCATGCAGAAGGCGTTGACCTGCTGGCTGCCGATCAGGTTGACCTCCCACTTCCACTTCGCGGCGCGCGGCGTGCTGCGCAGGTTGGGTGAACTGCTGAAAGGAATCAGCCGCTGGGCGATGGCATTCAGGCGGATCACCTGCGGGTGGTTGGCCGGTGCCAGCGCCTTTTGTGCCGCCGCCTGCTGCAGCATCTGCTGGTACTGCTGCGCCGCCGCGCTTTCGATCTGATCGGCAGGTACCAGCTTGGCCAGGGTGGACTGCTTGTCGACCTCGACGCCATCACGCGCCCAGCCTGGCAGCGCCAAGGCGGCCCCGGCACCGAGCAGCGCCTGACCGAATCTGCGTCGGCCATGCCCACGGCAGGCACAGCCGTGGCCGTGCCACAGCGCGGCGGCAGTCGCGGGATCGGGCTCGAAGCGGGCCTGGGGGTCGAATTCAGCGGGCGTGGTCATCATCGTGTGTGGATTCTGCCGGTAACGTGGAGGGTGCCGCTGCGCGCTTTGGAATTGCCGTCAAACGGCGGAGGAGGTGGCGTCGGTGGTCACTTCCAGTTCACGCACCGCCGTTCGCAACCACCACAGCATGCCCAACGCCGGCAGCGCCAGCACGGTGGACACGATGAAGAAGATCGGCCAGCCGATCGCTTCGGCCAGCACGCCGGCCAGCGGCCCGACCCACACCCGTCCCACCGACGCAAACGCGGACAACAAGGCGAACTGCGTCGCGGTGTAGCGCTGGTTGCACAGGCTCATCAGGAACGCGACGAACGCGGCCGTGCCCATGCCACCCGACAGATTCTCGGCCGCGATCACCATCAGCAGACCCCCGTCAATGTCCGTGGCCTGTGCCAGCGTGACGATGCCCCAATCGAATGGCGGCAGCACGAAGCCGGGCAACGCGCCCTTGCCGTGGCTGGCCAGCCACCAGAAGCCCAGGTTGCTGGCCATTTGCAGCACGCCGAACAGCAGCAGGGCACGCCACAGCCCGAGCTTGAGCATCAGCAGGCCGCCGAGCAATGCACCGCCGATCGTCAGCCACAGGCCGATCAGCTTGTTGACGACGCCGACCTCGGCCGGGCTGAAGAGCATCGCCTTGAGCAGGAACGGCGTCATCAGCGAGCCTGCAAAGGCGTCGCCCAGCTTGTAGAGCACGATGAAGGCAAGAAAGGCGGCTGCGCCCCGCTGCGAGAAGTAACTGTTCAGGCCCTTGAGCAGCGTCTGGAATTTCGCCGCCCGTGCCGCCCAGGCTGCCAGCGGCAGCGTGAACGCCAGGCCCAGCAGCAGCGCCAGCAGATCCGTCCATTTGCGCTGCAGGCCAGGCTCCAGCGTGCTGCCGTCGAACCACGGGGCAAGCAGCGCGTGGGCGAGCGGCGGGCCGAAACGGTCGCTGACGACGAAGCCTGTCGCCACTGCCGCCAGCAGCGCCGCGAAACCCAGCAGGTCTTGCCGCGCCACGCTGGAGCGGTCACCAACCGACTGGACGCGCGGCAGCGCGATGGCCGACAGCACCGCGGCCGCCACCATCAGCGCGGCCATGAAGCGGTAGACCTCAGGCCAAGTCCAGCCGCCAGGCCCGCTGGCGTTCGACGGGTCGACCCAGATCAGCGTGACGCCGCCCGACAGGATCATCGCCAGTCGGTAGCCCAGCACGCTGAGTGAGGCGCCCAGACCGCGTTCGCGCGCGGCCAGCAGGTCGGTGCGGTAGGCATCGATGACCACGTCCTGCGAGGCGGCGACGAAGGCCACCAGCACCGCCAGCAGCGCGAAGCTGCGGGTGGCCTGGGTGGGCGAGGTGTCGGCCAGCCACCACAGCGCCGCCGCCAGGCCCAGTTGCGTCAGCACCAGCCAGCCGCGACGCCGGCCCAGCCACGGCAGCTCGAAGCGGTCCATCAGCGGCGCCCACAGGAACTTGAAGGTGTAGGGCAGGCCGACCAGGCTGAGGAAGCCGATGGTCGCCACGTCCAGCCCTTCGAGGCTGAGCCAGGCCTGCATCGCCTGGCCGGTCAGCGCCAGCGGCAGGCCAGAGGCGAAGCCGAGCACGGTGACGACCGCCAGCCGGTGCAGCGCGCCCAGTCGCGCAGGCATTGAGGGCGAGACCGTCTTGGCAGTTCGATCGCCTGGACCGGCAACCGGTTCGGGGGCAGTCATGCACGATTCTAGGCAGCGGCACTCGCCACGCCAGGCCGCTTGACGCCTTGAAACCTGCACGCCCCAAGCGCACCGGGGTGCATGAGTCGCTGAGCGTGTCGCCAAAAAATAGGCGGGAAAAGGGCGGCGACTCATTCAATACGCCGGTTTGCGCTGGTTTTAAGCTTCTGCGGAATTCGCTTCGGATCAAACCGCCATGCGACCTCCATTCGTGCATCGACTCCGCGTCCTGCTTCTATGCACGGTCGTCACTTTGATGGCCTGTGGAGGTGGGGACGGCCCCGGCAATGACAACGGCTCAGCACCGCCGCCGCCTCCAGCAAACTACGAAGTGGGCGGCGCCGTGAGCGGCCTGATGGCGAGCACGACCGTGGTGCTGCAAAACAACGGTGTGGACAACCTGAGTGTTTCGTCCAACGCTACGTTCAGCTTTTCCACGGCGCTTGCCGATGGGGCCGACTTTCTGGTGTCAGTGCTGACACAGCCTGCGGGGCAGTCGTGCAGAGTCGTCAATGGCAGCGGCACGATGGCCGGTGCCTCGGTCGGCACCGTCGAAGTGTCGTGCCGGGGGGCGATTCCACGCTTCGCGTATGTGGCGAACTTCAGCGACGACACTGTTTCGGCCTACACCGTCAACGCCAACACCGGGCAGTTGCGGCACAACGGCTACGTGGCGGCAGGCGATGCCCCCTCCTCAATCACCGTGGACCCCTCGGGCCAGTTCGCCTATGTGGCCAACGCCGACTCCAACGACATTTCGGCCTATCGCATCCACGCCAGCAGCGGTGCGTTGACTTCGGTCGGCACACCGGTGGCGGCAGGAACATCACCGCGCTCCGTCACGGTCGACCCCTCGGGGAGGTTCGTCTACGTGGTGAACGGCATGTCCAATGACCTGTCTGCCTACCGCATCGATGCCAGCACAGGTGCGTTGACTTCTGTTGGCACGCCGGTGGCTACCGGAGCAGCGCCTCGCTGCGTCACAGTAGATCCCTCGGAGCGGTTCGCTTATGTGGCCAACGGCGGCTCCGACTCCGTCTCTGCGTACCGCATCGATGCCAGCACTGGCGAGTTAACGCCCATCGGAGCGCCGGTGGCAGCGGGGACGGCCCCCTACTCGGTCACCGTGCATCCCTCGGGCAGGTTCGCCTATGTGTCCAACGTCGCCTCCGACAACGTCTCCGCGTACCGCATCGAGGTCGGCACCGGCGCGTTGACCTCTATCGGTTCGCCGGTGGCGGCCGGACACACGCCCCGCTCCATTGCTGTGAGCCCTACAGGCCGCTTCGCGTATGTCGCCAACGAATCCTCCGGGACTGTGATGGCTTACAGCGTCCATGCCAGCACGGGTGCGTTGACGCCCATCGGCGCGCCCGTGGCGGCTGGCAGCTCGCCCAGAACGGTCACTGTGGATCCGTCTGGTCTGATCGCCTATGTGGTCAATGGCGACTCCAACGACGTGATGGCCTACAGCATCGATGTCGGCACGGGCGCGCTCACCGCGCTGGCGAGTGCGCCGTTCCGCATCGCCGCCCGCGACGGTGCCATGTCCATCGCCTTGTCACAAGGCACAGCGCCGATGTTCTACGCGCCCAAGGTGGCCTACGTGGCCAATTCCTTCTCCGACGACATCTCGGTCTTCAGCATCGATGTCGACAGCGGCGCATTGACAGCCATCAGCACGCCGGTGGCCGCAGGCGACGAGCCATACTCGATCAGCGTCGACCCCTTGGGCAGGTTCGTCTACGCGGTAAACACCACCCCCAACACGCTCTCGACTTTCAGCATCGATCCCAGCATGGGCGCGTTGACCCCCATCGGCGCGCCCGTGCTGGCGGGCGTGGCCCCCTTGTCCGTCGCCGTGGATCCTTCGGGCAGATTCGTCTATGCCGTCAACTTCATCTCCAACGACGTCTCGGCCTACAGCATCGAGGCCAGCACCGGCGCGTTGACATCGCTGGGCACGGTGGCAGCAGCCGGTTTTCCCGGTTTCGTTACCGTGGATCCGACGGGCCGCTTCGCCTATGTGGCCAACGCGGTCGCTGACAGCGTCTCCGCCTACCGCATCAATACCAGCAGCGGCACCTTGACTCCCATCGGCGCGCCGCTGGCGACGGGCGATTCGCCCCAATCCATCGCCGTCGACCCGTCGGGCCGCTTCGCCTATGTGGCCAGTGCAGACTCGAATGCCGTCTACGCTTACAGCATCGACTCCAGCACAGGCGATTTGACGTCCATCGGCGCACCGATGGCCGCCGGTACTGCGCCTGCATCCGTCGTGGTGCACCCCTGCGGCAAGTTCGCCTATGTCGCCAATTTCGGGTCCGACAACATCTCGGCATACAGCATCCACCTCAGTACGGGCGCCTTGACGCCCCTGGGCACGCCGGTGGCGGCGGGGTCCAGCCCCAGCAGCGTCACCGTGGACCCTTCAGGCCGCTTCGCCTATGCCACCAACTACTACTCCGGAAACGTCTCGGTCTACAGCGTTCATGGCACCACCGGCGCTTTGATCCCCCTGGGCACGGTGCCCTCGGGCGTTGGCACCCAATTCGTCGTCGTCAGCGGCACGATTCAATAAGGTCCCTCGGGGGCAAGCCAGCGCTGGCTTGCATATTGCCGCGTGGCGTGCAGCCCACTCGCGGGGCCTCCCGATGAACACCTTCATACGCGTCGTCGAAGTCTGGGTGCCCAGCCACGACCGCACTTACCTCAAATACAGCGGCGGTCGCCACAACATCGCCAGCCGTTTCGATGCGGCCAGCGGCGCGCGCTATCTCGCGCGTGGCGACGGCTTGCCGGGCAAGGTCTGGGAGCAGGCAATGCAGATCGTGCTCAAGGAGCTGCTGACGAGTGTGTCGGCAGTCAGCAGCGATGTGGCGGCGCCTCGACCGCACGCGCCGCAACGAACTCCCTGGCGGCCCTCCCGGTCCGGTGCGACGGACGGCTAGTGGCGGTGGTGCCACTGCATTTCTGACGAAGTACCAAACCAAACCTCGTCGCGGCGAACCCCGCCGCGACACACAACTTTCTCTTGGTGACACTTCAGACCCCCGTGAATCGGGGGGTGTGTGCTGAAAAATTCGTGCATCTGTTCACGACGCATCGACGTAAGCCTCACGGGGACTGGTCTTGTCAGTGACTATTGCTCGTCCTCAATGCCTGTGCGCCAGGGTGCACAGGCCCATTTCTTCGTTCAGCACCCACTTGAGGATCCCCCATGCAAGACCTTCTTTCACGTCAACCCCGTCTGGCGACGCTGCTGGGCGCGCTGCTCGTCGCCGTTGGCAGCATGTCCGCGCAGGCATCGAGCCACCGCGAAGCGCCCTTCATCACCACCCAGCCCAAGGTCGACGGCACCGACTTCTACATGTTCAGAAGCTACGAAGGCGTTGCCCCCGATGGCAGCGGCGGACGCTCCAACTTCGTGACCCTGATCGCCAACTACATCCCCCTGCAAGACCCGTACGGCGGCCCGAACTACTTCTCGCTCGACCCGAATGCGCTCTACGAAATCCACATCGACAACAACGGCGACGCCAAAGAAGACATCACCTTCCAGTTCCGCGCCAAGAACACGCTCAAAGGCGTCGCATTGCCGATCTCGGTCGGCGGCAGCACCAAGACCGTCCCCATTCCGTTGATCCAGGCCGGTCAGGTCTCGCAGCCCAACGACGCGGCGCTCAACCTCAACGAAAGCTACACCGTCAACATCGTGCGCGGGGATCGCCGCACCGGCACCTCTGCCGCGTTGACCAACACCGTCGGCGGCTCAGCCACCTTTGACAAGCCGGTTGACAACATCGGCAACAAGACGATTCCCGATTACGCGGGCTACGCCGCCAAGCACATCTACAGCGTGAACATTCCTGGCTGCAATGTGCCGGCCAAGCTGTTCGTCGGCCAGCGCAAAGACCCGTTCGCACTCAACCTCGGCGTGATCTTCGACCTGGTGAACGCGCCGCTGGGCGTGATCGCCAACCGGGCCAATGCCGACGCCGGTGTGGACGATCTCGCCGACAAGAACACCACCACCCTCGCCCTCGAAGTGGCAAAAAGCTGCCTCACCGGCAGCGGCAACGGGGTGATCGGCGGCTGGACGACGGCCAGCCTGCGCCAGGGCCAGTACCTGACGCCCAGCCCGGCCAAAGGTCACGGCACCACGGTGACCACGGGCGGTAGCTGGGTGCAGGTGTCGCGCCTGGGCATGCCGCTGGTCAACGAGGTCGTGATCGGCCTGCCGGACAAGGACCGCTTCAACAGCTCGGTCCCGTCCGGCGACGGTCAGTTCATCAACTATGTGACCAACCCGACGCTGCCGCGTTTGATCGAAATCGCGTTTGGCCAGCCCGAAGGTGTCTTGGCACCCTCGAACCTGGGCCGTGGCGACCTCGTCACCACCTTCCTGACCGGCATCCCCGGCGTCAACCAGTTGGCGACCGTCACCGGCTCGGAAATGCTGCGTCTGAACACCGGCATCCCCGCCGTCCCGCTGGCCAGCCAGCAAACACTGGGCATCGTCGGCAGCATCCTGAACGGTGCCAGCGACTTCGCGGGCTTTCCGAACGGCCGCCGTCCGCATGACGACATCATCGACATCTCGCTGGTGGCGGTGATGGGCGGGCTGTGCGTGGCCAACGGCGACACCAACGCCCTCGGCTTCGGCACCGCCTGCAAGCCGTCGGCGGTGCCGCTGGGTGCCACGGCATTCAGCCTGCACGACGCGGTTGACCAAGGCAATCTGACCAAGCGGCCCCTGCTGCCTGGCTTCCCGTACCTGAACACGCCGATCCCCGGCGCGTTCTCGGCCCCGTAAGCCGCCTGATCGCCACGCTGTAAGAACCGTCGCGGTGCAATCGACACATTTGTTGCCTCTCGTACCGCGACGCCTGCCAGCTGCTTTTCCTGACCTTTTGAGGATGCAAACATGAAACTGAAAACACTCTGTGCAGCCGTTGCCCTGGCCGCCTCGACGACGCTGTCGTTCGCTGGCGGTTCAGCCATCGTGCTCAACCCCGCTGGCCCGAATCTGTTCGCAGCGGTCTTCACCCAGACCTCGTCGGCAGAGCTCTTTGTCGACACCTTAGAGTTTGCGGCGCTGCCCTCGGCGAGCAACGTGGTCTTCACGCTGTTTGGTGTGCTCGGCCCCGTGGAATTTTTCGTGGCCGACGTGGCCTCTGGCGGCGAAAGCCAGTTCTTCAGCTTTTTCCCCGAAGACGGGCCGCTCAATCCGGTGTCGTTCCAGACCAGCATCGCCGCCAACACGCCGTTTTCCCTGACGGTGCTCGGGGTTGGTGTGCCTTTGGCGGGCGAGGACTTCGCCACGGGGTTCGTGACTTACGCCGGTGCAGTGGTGGCTTCGGTGCCCGAACCCGAAACCTATGCCTTGCTGATGGCAGGCCTGGTCGGCGTTGGTGCGGCGGCACGGCGCAAACAGCGCACTGCAGCGCCGTTGGCGGCCTGATCCACCCACGGCGGGACGGGGGGCGGTCGCTGGCACCGCCGCCCCGAAAACGCTAGGCCGACTTCTTCGCGGCCACCTTCTTCGCCGCCGCGCCCTTGGCGGCCGGCTTGGTCGGCCGCGGCTCGAACTCGAAGCTGACCTTGCCTTCCTTCGCATCGAAGGCCAGCCGCGCCTTGAACTTGCGCCGCGTCTTGTTCGACACGAAGTTCTCCAGCAGATCGGTCTTGCCGGTGTGCAGCAGGCGGGTCATCTGCTCGCGCGGCACCGGCTGCTGCAGGATGATCTTGCCGCTCTTGAAGTCGCAGGTGACGTTGACACCAACCGCGTGTTCGCACACATAGCTGGTGCCGTGTTCGTAGACCCGTCCCTTGTCCTTCGGGCAGTGGCCGAGCGCTTCCTGCTCGGAGAAATCGACCGCCTCGCCCGCCTCGGCCTTGGCGTCGTCGCCGAAGTCGAATTCGAGTTTCCAGTTCTTGATCTCGTCATCAAACACCAGCTTGATCTCGGCGGTGAACGGCCAGCCGGCCTTGGAGCGAAAGCCTTCGAGCGGGCCGATCTTCTTGTTCGCGATGAAGGCCTCGACCTCGGGCAGCTCGAAGCTGCGGCTGCCGGGGATCTTGCTGATGGAAAAGCCGCAGCCCGGGCCTTCAGCACCCTCCACCGGTGCCGCACCGTTCTTGCCGACGCAGGTGTAGCGGCGGTAGTTTTCCTTGACCACGCCGCCGCAGTTCGGGCACGGCACGGCGAGCGTCGCGTAGTCGCCGGGGATGGTGTCGCGGTCGTATTCCTTGGCCTTGGCAACGATGCGCTGCGTCATCACCGCGATCTCGGCCATGAAGGCGTCGCGGCTGAGCTTGCCGTGCTCCATCTGTGCCAGCTGGTATTCCCAGTTGCCGGTCAGCTCGGGCTGGGTCAGCTCCTCGACCTGCAAGCCGCGCAGCAGCGTCATCAGCTGGAAGGCCTTGGCGGTGGGGATCAGCTCGCGGCCTTCGCGCACCATGTACTTCTCGAGGATCAAGCCTTCGATCGTTTGCGCGCGCGTGGCTGGCGTTCCCAGGCCTTTTTCGGCCATGGCCTCGCGCAACTCGTCGTCGTCGATCAGCTTGCCGGCGCCTTCCATCGCGCTGAGCAGGGTCGCTTCGGTGTAACGCGCCGGGGGTTTGGTCTTCAGCGCGTTGACGTCGACGTTCTCAGTGCGCACGACCTCGCCCGGCGCGACGGCGACCAGATTCGCATCGTCTTCCTGCGCCTCGCGGCCGTAGACCGCCAGCCAGCCCGGCTTGACCATCACCTTGCCGTTGGTCTGGAACGTGAAGTCCTTGCCCGCGGCCTTCACCGTAGAAATGCGGGTGGTGACCATGAACTCGGCCGGCGGGTAGAACACCGCCAGGAAGCGCTTGACCACCATGTCGTAGAGCTTGGCCTCGATCTCGGTCAGGCTCTTCGGGGCCAGCAGCGTCGGGATGATGGCGAAGTGGTCCGACACCTTGGCGTTGTCGAAGATGCGCTTGTTCGGCTTCACATAGCCGTCGTTCAGCGCCTTGCGCGCGTGACCGGACAGCACACGCAGCGGGCCGGGCAGCTCCTCGTCGGCCAACATCGCCATCGTCTCCTTGACCACCGGCAGGTAGTCCTCGGGCAGCGCCTTGCTGTCGGTGCGCGGGTAGGTCAGCACCTTGTGCTTCTCGTACAGCGCCTGCGCGATAGAGAGCGTCGTCTTCGCGCTGAAGCCGAAGCGCGAGTTGGCTTCGCGCTGCAAGGTGGTCAGGTCGTACAGGCCAGGCGCGCTCTGCGTGCTGGGCTTGGCCTCTTCGGTCACGCTGGCTGGCTGGCCGCGCACCGCTTGTGCGATGGCCTGGGCATCGGCCTCGTTCCAGACGCGGTCGCTGCGCTGTTCGAGGTCGTCAGGGTTCTTCTTCCACTTCGGGTCGAACCACTTGCCGTCGTACTCGCCGGCCACTGCGGCAAAGGTCGCCTTGATTTCCCAGTACGGCCGCGAGACGTGCTTGCGGATCTTCTCCTCGCGCTCGACGACCACGCTGAGCGTCGGCGTCTGTACGCGGCCCACGGTGGTCAGGAAGAAGCCGCCATCGCGCGAATTGAACGCGGTCATCGCGCGGGTGCCGTTGATGCCGACCAGCCAGTCGGCCTCGCTGCGGCTGCGCGCTGCGTCGGACAGGCCCTGCATCTCGGTGTCGCCACGCAGCTTGTCGAAGCCGTCGCGGATCGCCTGCGGCGTCATGCTCTGCAGCCACAGGCGGCGCACCGGCTTGTCGATGGGCTTCTTCTCGCTGCCCGCGTACTGCACGATCAAGCGGAAGATCAGCTCGCCCTCGCGGCCCGCGTCGCAGGCATTGATCAGCGCGGTCACGTCCTTGCGCTTGACCAGCTTGACGACAGCCAGCAGCCGCGACTTGGCCTTGTCGATCGGCGCCAGGTCGAAGTGCGGCGGGATCACCGGCAGGTTGTTGAAGCTCCACTTGCCGCGCTTGACGTCGAATTCCTCCGGCGCCTTGATCTCCACCAGGTGGCCCACGGCCGAGGTGACCACATAGCGGTCGTTCTCGAAGTGGTCGGCTTGCTTGTCGAACTTGCCGGCCACAGGGGTGAGCGCCCGCACGATGTCCTGTGCGACGCTGGGCTTCTCGGCAATGATCAAAGTCTTGGTCATGTTTTTTTGTCAGGGTCTGGAAAGGTGTCGCAAGGTTGATCGACACGCACTCGATGCGCGACGCTCGCCTCTCTACAATTCATCGTCTCGCGCGCACGCATGCACAGGTGCGCGCTCGCACGGGCGCACGCCTGCGCACGCCCACAAATTCAATGTACCCAAAGAAGTCGATGACGCAAGTGATGACGCCAGCGAAGGCGCGAACCAACTCCCCCCAGACATCGAAACGGCGCTTCCAGGTACGGCGCAGCAGCGTGCATGGTCGGGGCGTGTTCGCGGTGGCGCCCATCGCCCGCGACGACGTGATCATCGAATACACCGGCGAGGTCATCGGCTGGCCCGAGGCCCTGCGCCGCCACCCGCATGATCCCAACGACCCCAACCATACCTTCTACTTCAGCCTGGAAGGCGGCAAGGTGATCGATGCCAAGGTCGGCGGCAACAGCGCGCGTTGGATCAACCACGCCTGCGAGCCGAACTGCCAGGCCGATGAAACCGACGGGCGGGTGTTCATCCGGGCCTTGCGCGATCTGCAGCCGGGCGACGAACTGTTCTACGACTATGGTCTGGTGCTCGATGAGCGCCAGACCGCGAAATTGAAGAAGCAATACGCCTGCCGTTGCGGCAGCCCCTCCTGTCGCGGCACCATGCTGGCACCGAAATCACGATGAGTTCCTCCCTGCCGATCGCCGCCGACCACGGTCTGACCTGGAACGTGGAGCAGCTCTATCACCAGCTCTCGCCACGCCTGCCGAACCTGAGCATCGAGGTGGTCTCGGAGATCGCGTCGACGAATTCGGCGTTGCTCGAACGGGCGCGCGTCGCCAGCCGGCTGTCGTTTGAAGGTGACCAGGCCCAGGTGCGTCGCAGTACCGAAAGCCAGGCGTTCGGGCGGCGCACCGCCGACCACCAGCCCTGCTTGCTGGTGGCCGAACACCAGACGCAGGGGCGCGGTCGGCACGGTCGGGTCTGGCAATCCGAGGCGGTAGCGTCGCTGACCTTCTCGCTGGCGATGCCCCTGGCACCGGTTGATTGGTCGGGCTTTTCGCTGGCCGTGGGTGTGGCGCTGGCCGATGCCCTCGATCCGGCCGGGCGCGACGGTGGCGTCATGAACGCAGCGCCAGCAACCGCGCCGTGGATCGGCATCAAATGGCCGAACGACCTGTGGCTGATGCCACCTGCGGGCAGCACTGCCGAGGGCCGCAAGCTCGGTGGCCTGCTCATCGAGACCGTGCCGGCCGGTGACATGCGACTCGCGGTGGTCGGCATCGGCCTGAACGTGTTGCCTTGGTCGCTGGCCCCGGGGCAAGCGAGCAGTGGATTCGCCTGCCTGCAGGAAATTGAGCCCGACGCCAGTGCGCCGCAGGTACTGGCGCGCATTGTTTTGCCGCTGGTCGAAGCGCTGCAGCGCTTCGAACGCGAAGGCTTTGCGGCCTTTGCCGAGCGCTACGCTGCGCGCGATGTGCTGCACGGCCGGGCCGTACTGGCCGGCGCCGCAAGCGTCGGCAGTTCCGAGGCACCGCTGCGCGCAGCCAGCGGCATTGAAGGCGTCGCAGAGGGCGTATCAGGCTCGGGTGCCTTGCGCGTGCGCGGGGCCGACGACGGGCTGCGCGAGGTACTGTCTGGCGAAGTCAGCGTTCGACTGCGTGCCACGGCCAGCCCGCCATGCTGAGAGGCGTGCTGCTGGCCTTGCTGCTGGCAAACGTGGCCTACTTCGTCTGGACGCAGGCCGGGTTCGGGAGCACCGACCGGACCGCAGCGGGCGACGCGGAACCCGAGCGGCTCGCCCGGCAGCTGCACCCCGAGGCGGTGCAACTGCTGACACCGCCGGTTGCGGCTTCGGCCCGTGCGCCAGTGGCCGCATCCGCCGCGAGCGCTGCCAATGGCGCCAGCGCGCCCGCTGTGGTGGCTTCAGGGGCGGCCTCCGAGGCAGCATCTGCCACAGCGACTGCCGAGGTTGGCGCTTCGGCCTCATCCAAGGCCTCCGCGACGGCCACGGCCTCCGCAGCATCCGCAGCCCCGGCACCCGCTGCGGCCTCTGCGGCCTCGGCCGGCGCTGCGGTTGTTGCTGCGGCCGCGCCGGCACCAGCGGCTGCCCCTGTGCCACCCGCGCCTCCCGGCACCCGCTGCCTGGAAGCCGGGCCGTTCAGCGGCACTGAATTGGCCTTGGCGGAAACAGCGCTGGCCGCCAGCGCGAAAACCCGCCGCATCGCCCGCCGATGGGTGTCGATCACGCCGGACGCAGCCAGCGCCCCGGCCGCGCCGCAGCACCGCCTGCGCATCGATGCCATACCGGGCGAGGTCGCGGTGCTGGAGGCCCTGCCGGCCAGCGCGGTGGGCCGCAGCTTCACGCCCTGCACCGCCCGCTGAGGCGGCGCGGCGTCTAGAGCGTCACAGGCGCCCGCAGGAGCGTCTTACTTCGCGACCACCCGCACCATCTCCAGCACCTTGTTGGAGTAGCCCCATTCGTTGTCGTACCAGGCAACGATCTTGACGAAGGTGCTGTCGAGCGCGATGCCCGCATCGGCGTCGAACACCGAGGTCATCGGCTCACCGCGGAAGTCGGTCGAGACGACCTTGTCCTCGGTGTAGCCGAGCACACCCTTCATCGCGCCTTCGGACTGAGCCTTCATCTCGGCGCAGATCTCTTTGTAGCTGGCTTCCTTGACCAGCTCGACGGTCAGGTCGATCACCGACACGTCGGAGGTCGGCACGCGGAACGACATGCCGGTGAGCTTCTTGTTCAGCTCGGGAATCACCACGCCGACCGCCTTGGCCGCGCCGGTCGATGAGGGAATGATGTTCTCGAGGATGCCGCGGCCACCGCGCCAGTCCTTGTTCGACGGGCCGTCCACCGTCTTCTGCGTCGCGGTGGTGGCGTGCACGGTGGTCATCAGGCCGCGCTTGATGCCCCACTTGTCGTGCAGCACCTTGGCCACCGGCGCCAGGCAATTGGTGGTGCACGACGCGTTCGAGATGATCGCCTCGCCCTTGTAAGTGCCGTGGTTCACGCCGTAGACGAACATCGGTGTGTCGTCTTTCGACGGTGCCGAGAAGATCACCTTCTTCGCGCCGGCAGCCAGGTGCTTCTGCCCGGTTTCCTTCGTCAGGAACAGGCCGGTGGCTTCGACGACGATGTCGGCACCGACTTCGTTCCACTTCAGCTCGGCCGGGTCCTTCAGCGCCGTCAGGCGGATCTTCTTGCCGTTGACGATCAGGGTGTTGCCCTCGACCGCGATCGTGCCCTTGAAGCGGCCGTGCACCGAGTCGTAGCCCAGCATGTAGGCCAGGTAGTCGGGTTCCAGCAGGTCGTTGATGGCGACGACTTCGATGTCGTTGAAGTTCTGGATGGCCGCGCGAAACACCATGCGCCCGATGCGGCCGAAGCCGTTGATGCCGATCTTGATGGTCATTGCAATGTCCTGACAGTTGAATTCGATTCGGGTTCAGCGCTGGCCTCAGCGCTTGAGCGCGCGCAGCACGGTCGCGACCACGTTGTCGGCGGTGAAGCCGAAATGCTTGAACAGCACGGGCGCGGGGGCCGATTCGCCGTAGGTGTCGATGCCGACGACGGCTGCGCAGCCGTACTTCCACCAGCCATCGGTCACACCCATTTCGACCGCGATGCGCGGCAGGCCTTTCGGCAGCACGCTGGTCTTGTAGGCCTCGCTCTGGCGGTCGAACACCGAGGTCGATGGCATCGAAACGACGCGCACCGCGACCTTCTGTTGCGCCAGCAGTTGCTGAGCATGCAGCGCGAGGTTGACCTCGGAACCGGTCGCGATGATCACCGCCAGCGCCTTCTTCTTCAGCCCCACCTCGCTCGGCTCGGCCAGCACGTAAGCGCCCTTGGCGATGTCATCCAGGCCGCTCTTCGGCGCATACGGCAGGTTGTGACGCGACAGGATCAGCGCGGTGGGTCGGTCGTGGTTCAGCAGCGCGCAGGTCCAGGCGATCGCGGTCTCGGCGGTGTCGGCCGGGCGCCAGACATCGAGGCCCGGAATCAGCCGCAGCGCGGCCACGTGTTCGACCGACTGGTGCGTCGGGCCGTCTTCACCCAAGCCGATGCTGTCGTGGGTGAACACATGCACCACCCGCAGCTTCATCAGCGCGGCCATGCGCACCGCATTGCGGCTGTAGTCGCTGAAGGTCAGGAAGGTGCCGCCGTAAGGAATGAAGCCACCGTGCAGCGCCACCCCATTCATGATCGCGGCCATGCCGAATTCGCGCACGCCGTAGTTGATGTGACGACCGACGCGTACCGCGTCGGGGGTGGCGGCCTCCGAGGCGTTGGTCACCACAGCGCCGGCGTCATCGAAGCGCAGCGCGGGCGTGCTGCTGGTGTTGGTGAACACCGAGCCGGTCAGGTCGGCGCTGCCGCCGAGCAATTCAGGCAGCGCCTTGGTGAAGGCTTCCAGCGCGATCTGGCTGGCCTTGCGGCTGGCCACCGTCTCGGCCTTGGTGTGCGCGGCCAGCGCGGCATCTACCGCGACTTGCGCGAAGTTCTTCGGCAGCTGGCCTTCCATGCGGCGCACGTATTCCAGTGCGAGTTCGGGGTACGCCTTGCCATAGGCCTCGAAGGCGTCGACCCATGTCGATTCGGCCGCCAGGCCGCTGTGCCGTGCGTCCCACTGCTCGTAGACGGTTTCGGGGATCACGAACGGCTCCGACGTCCACCCCAGCGCTTCGCGGGTCAGCTTGATCTCTTCAGCGCCCAGCGCCTCGCCGTGCGCCTTGGCGGTGCCGCCGCGGTTCGGCGAACCCTTGCCGATCGTGGTCTTGCAGCAGATCAGCGTCGGCTTGTCGGCCAACTTGGCCTTGGCGATCGCGGCATCGACCGCGTCGACATCGTGGCCGTTGACGTTGGCGATGACGTTCCAGCCGTAGGCCTCGAAGCGCTTCGGTGTGTCGTCGATGAACCAGGGCTTGACCTGTCCATCGATGCTGATGCCGTTGTCGTCGTACAGCGCGATCAGCTTGCTCAGCTTCCAGGCGCCGGCCAGTGCGCAGGCCTCGTGGCTGATGCCTTCCATCAGACAACCGTCGCCCAGAAAGGCGTAGGTGTGGTGGTCGACGATGGTGTGGCGCGTGTTTCCATCCACCCGGTTGAATTCGGCCGCCATCAGCTTCTCGGCCAGCGCGAAGCCGACCGCGTTGGCGATGCCCTGGCCCAGCGGGCCGGTGGTGGTTTCCACGCCGGGCGTGATGCCAACCTCGGGGTGGCCCGGCGTCTGGCTGTGCAGTTGGCGGAAGTTGCGCAGCTCGCTCATCGGCAGCGCGTAACCAGTCAGATGCAGCAGCGCGTAGATCAGCATCGAGCCGTGGCCATTGCTCAGCACGAAGCGGTCGCGGTCGGCCCAATGCGGGTTGCCGGGGTTGTGCTTCAGGTGCCGGCTCCACAGCGCGACCGCGATGTCGGCCATGCCCATCGGCGCGCCAGGGTGGCCGGAATTGGCCTGCTGCACGGCGTCCATCGCCAGGGCACGGATGGCGTTGGCCATCAGGGAGGTGGAAGCGACTGATGCGGTCATGGCCATGCGGGTCTCGGCGGGTGCGATCAACAAAGCCCCAGATTCTAGGAGGCCTCGATAATTTGCCGATGCTCTCTTCGACACCCTTCGCTGCACTGGTCAGCGGCCCACCGAGCGCGGGACGGTGAAAGCCATCGTGCTGGCGGCCGGCCGGGGCGAGCGCATGCGACCGCTGACCGATACCGTGCCCAAACCGCTGCTGCCCGTGCGCGGCAAGCCGCTGATCGAATGGCACTTGCACGCGCTGGCGCGCGATGGCATCTGCGAGGTCGTCATCAACACCGCGTGGCTGGAAGATCGCATCGTGGAGACGCTGGGCGACGGCTCGCGCCACGGGGTGGCGATTCACTACTCACTCGAAGGCCGCGACCACGGCGGCGCCCTCGAAACCGCGGGCGGCATCGCGACCGCGCTGCCGCTGCTGCGCGGTGCCGCCGGTGCGACCGATGCCGACTGCTTCTGGGTCGTCTCTGGCGACATCTACGTGCCGGGCTTCCATTTCGACCCCACCGCAGCGCAGCGCTTCGCGGCCAGCGACGCCCTGGCCCACCTGTGGCTGGTGCCCAACCCGCCGTACCACCCGCAGGGCGATTTCGGCCTCGATGCCGATGGCTACGGCGTGGCCGACAGCGTCGACCCCGACCACCCGCGCTGGACCTACGCCAACATCGCCCTGTGCCGCG
>JAKFUQ010000115.1 GCA_021732645.1 Rhizobacter sp.
GGGCACGGTGTAGACCAGCCGCTCGCCGTGCTGGGCCTGCGATTCGGGGCTGGTGGCAAACAGGCTGTAGGTCAGCAGCGTCGCGGTCATCGTCACCGCCACAAAGGTGTCGAGCAAGGCTGCGGGGTAGTGTTCGAGCACCGAGCGCTGGCTGGCGGCGTCGTGAAACGTCTCGGCGCGGCGCTTCGAAAACCCGAGGAACAGCGCTGCGAAGATGCCTGTCAGGATCAGCCAGCGCGACGGTGGGATGCCGACGCCAGCGGTGCCCGCGAGCAGCCGCAACATGAAGCCCAGCGCGATGATGAACACATCGACCACCGGCACCTGCTTGAGCCGCCACGAATACGCGAGGTTGCTGGCGATGTAGATGCCGATCAGCGCCAGCAGCACGCGGTTGCCCCAGACTAGCGCGAGACCGCCGACCAGCAGCATCGCCGCCAACGCGAGGGCCACCGTCGGATCGACTGCACCGCTGGCCAGTGGCCGCAGCCGCTTGGTCGGATGCCGCGCATCACTGGTGCGATCCACCCAGTCGTTGACGATGTAGACCGCACTGGAGAACAGACAGAACGCGCCGAACGCGGTCAGCACCCGGGTGGCCAGCGCCGCGTCATGCCACGACTGGCTGAACACCAGCCCCGCAAAAACGAACACGTTCTTCAGCCATTGATGGGGCCGCATCAAGGCGAGCAGGGGCGGAAGGTGCATGTCGTGGCGTGCGGGGGCGTGTGGGGCGAGCGGCAGCGAGGATAACGCTGCGTTGCGCGAGCGCGGCGGTCGCGGCCCCCGCACGACAATGCGCCCATGCTGACCTTCGAAGTGCTCACCACCCAGGGACAGGCCCGCCGCGGCCGCATGACGCTCGCCCACGGTGTCGTCGAGACACCGATCTTCATGCCGGTGGGCACCTACGGCACGGTCAAGGGTGTGATGCCCAGCGCGCTCGACGCCATGGGCGCACAGATCATCCTCGGCAACACCTTCCACCTGTGGATGCGGCCGGGCGTCGACGTGCTGGAACAGTTCGGTGGGCTGCACAAATTCGAGCGCTGGAACAAGCCCATCCTGACCGACAGCGGTGGCTTCCAGGTGTGGAGCCTGGGCAATTCCGACGGCACCGGGCGCAAGATCAGCGAAGAGGGCGTGAAGTTCTCGTCGCCGGTCAATGGCGACAAGCTGTTCATGACGCCCGAGGTCAGCATGCAGATCCAGCGCACGCTGAATTCCGACATCGTGATGCAGTTCGACGAGTGCACGCCCTACGACACCGCCGGCCACATCACCACCGAAGACGAAGCGCGCCGCTCGATGGAATTGAGCGCGCGCTGGGCACGGCGCTGTGTCGATGAATTCGCGCGCGGCGAGAACCCGAATGCGCTGTTCGGCATCGTGCAGGGCGGCATGTTCGAGCGCCTGCGCGACGAGTCGCTGGCGAGCCTGGTCGAGCTGGCGTTGCCCGGCTACGCGATCGGTGGCCTGAGCGTGGGCGAGCCCAAGGAAGACATGCTGCGCGTGCTCCAGCACACCGCGCCGAAGCTGCCTGCGACCAAACCGCGCTATTTGATGGGCGTGGGCACGCCGGAAGATCTGGTGGAAGGCGTGGCGGCCGGCATCGACCTGTTCGACTGCGTGATGCCGACCCGCAATGCGCGCAACGGCCACCTGTTCACCCGCTTCGGCGACCTGCGGCTGCGCAATTCACGCTACAAGAACGACGAGCGTCCCATCGACGAGACCTGCACCTGCCAGGCCTGCGCCGGTGGTTTCAGCCGCGCCTACCTGCACCACCTGGAGCGCTGCGGCGAGATGCTGGCTCCGATGCTCGCCAGCATCCACAACCTGCACCACTACCTGAACCTGATGCGCGAGATCCGCGAGGCACTGGACGTTGGCCGCTTCGACGCCTACGTCGCGCAGTTCAAGGCCGACCGGGCGCGCGGGGTTTGAGTTTGGTCTTGGCGGTGGCGGGCGCGGCAGCAACGGGTTCGCTGTGGCGGCGGATCCAGGCGGCGAAGTCGGCATCGTTCAGCGTTCCCGCGGCGACATCCATCATCGCAATCGTGGCCGCTACCGGTGTGGCGCTCAACCGGTGACCGTTGAGGCGCAGGAACAAACCGACGGCGAGGAAAGCGGCCCGCTTGTTGCCATCGACGAACGCGTGGTTCTTGGCGAGCCCGACGCCGTAGGCCGCCGCCAGTTCGGCGAAGTCGGGTTCGCCATAGGCCACCAGATTCAACGGCCGTGCCAGCGCCGAATCGAGCAGGCCTTCATCGCGCAGACCGGCGGCACCGCCGTGCTCGGCGAGGCTTTCGTCGTGCAGCAGCAGCAGCAGCCGCTTGTCGATCCATTGCCAAGCCATGGCCCAAGCGGCTACTTGGCCAGCGCGTGGAAGGTGTCGCGGTATTCGCGCATGAACTCACGGCCGATCGCCAACTGCTGCTCCAGGTTGGGTTCATAAGGCGTCAGCGCAATGCCGCCGGGCGTGTCGGTCAGGTGCAAGGTGTCACCCTTTTCGACCTTCAGCCGCGCCAGCACTTCCTTCGGCAGGATCACGCCGACCGAGTTGCCGATCTGGGTGAGTTTGAGGGCGTGCATGGCGGGCTCGTCAAAGTTATAACAATTGTTATTCTATGGCGTGGCCATGTGCAGCAGCAAGCGCCGAGGAGCGTCACCAAAACATCCAGTTCCCGGTGGCCACCACCCAGATGCCGAGCGCGCCGTTGGTCACCGCATGGGCAATCACCGGCACCCACAACTTGCCGGTGCGCACATACAGCCATGCGTACACCGCACCGGCCACGATGGCGGCCAGCCACAGGGTGTGGGCCAGCATGAAGACGAAGGTCGACAGCACGATCGCCCGCAGTCCGACACGCTGTGGCACGACGCCTTCGAAGGTCTCGTGCTGAAACCAGCGCATCAGGAAGGAGCGCCAGAAGAGTTCTTCCATCACCGGCACCATCAGCGCGGCACCGATCCAGCGCACCACCACCAGCGACCAGATCAAATTGCCGTCGGCATCGAGCGGGATGAACATCGCCGACGGCGGTGCGAGCTGCATCCACGGTGTGTCGAGCTGGATCCACACAGCGAACACCGCGAGCCCGACGGCCACCGCGAGCGCTGATTCCCGCGCCGAAGGCATGAGCTGCCGCGACAGCTCGCCGTACTCGCGCCACCACCACGCCAGCAGCGCACCGACGGCCACCACGGTGAGGCCGTAGATCCAGCGCGGATCGATGCCCCACGAGGCGTCGGCGGGCATGGCACCACGCACCCCCAGCAGCAGCATGAACACGACGAACGGAATCACGCGCACGCGGGCAGCGTGGCTCAACGGCAGGGCCATCGGCAATCTCCTTCGGCGCGGATTGTGTCCGCCGCTGCGGCCGTGCGTGTGTCAAGGCCGCTTCGGCGCAGCGATGCCGCGTGCATTCAGCACGGCTTCGGTGTCTTGCCCCAGCGTCGGCGCCAGCCGCGCGATGCGACCGGGCGTGGCGCTCAACTTCGGCACGACACCGGGCACGGCGAGTGTCAAGCCGTCGGCGGTGGTGATGTGCTCGATCATGCCGCGCGCCTGGTAGTGCGGGTCTTCGGCGATGTCCTTTGCGGTGTAGACGCGGCCGACCGGCACCTGTGCGGCCTGGAGCGCTTTCAACGCCTGATCGACCGTGCGCGACTGCGCCCAGGCACCGATGGCCGCGTCGATCTCCTGCACCCGCGCCACCCGGCCGGCATTGCTTGCCAAGCCGGGGTCTTGCCCCAGGTCATCGCGACCGATCGCGTGCATCAGCCGTTGGTAGATCGAGTCGCCGTTGCCGGCCACCAGCACCCAGCCATCGTTGCACGCATAGGTGTTGCTGGGCGCGATGCCGGGCAGCGCCGAGCCCGCCGGCTCGCGCACCGCGCCGAACGCGCTGTACTCGGGCAGCAGGCTTTCCATGCAGTTGAAGACCGATTCATACAGCGCCACATCGACCACCTGGCCCAGCCCTTTCGGCGCCTGCGGGCTCACCGTCGCATGGCGGTGCTGCAGCGCCATCAGGATACCGATCACGCCGTGCAGCGCGGCCAGCGTGTCGCCCAGGCTGACGCCGCAGCGCACCGGCACCCGACCGGGCTCGGCCGTCAGGTGGCGCAGCCCACCCATCGCCTCGGCCACCGCGGCGAAGCCGGGCAGCTCGCGGTACGGCCCGGTCTGGCCGTAGCCGCTGATGCGGCACATGATGAGCCCCGGGTTGGTCTTCGACAGTTCCTCATGGCTCAGGCCCCAGGCTTCCATCACGCCGGGCTTGAAGTTCTCGACCACGACATCGGCCTCGGCGATCAGCTGGCGCACGATGTCGCGCGACGCGGGGGCTTTCAGATCGAGCGCCACGCTGTGCTTGTTGCGCGACTGCACCTGCCACCACACGCTGGTGCCGTTGTGCAGCAGGCGCCATTCGCGCAGCGGGTCGCCGCCGGGCTTGCCTTCTTTGGCAGGCGGCTCGATCTTGATGACCTCGGCGCCGAAATCGGCGAGCGTCTTGCCCGCGAACGGCCCTGCGATCAGCTGGCCGAGTTCGATCACCTTGAGCCCGGCGAGCGGGCCGAATGCGGCTGCGGGAGTCATGGTACCGGGGCCTGTTGTCGCACAGGGGCCATGCACTTGCCGCCATGGCTCAAGGGCCTGAATTCGTGGCAACCGTGATGCAGGGCACGGCGCGTGGGCACCGCACCCCGCGGTTGAAGGGTGCGCCGCAGCCCACCGTTGCCTACAGTTTCCATCAAGGTCTCGAAGGCGCTCCCAGCCGATCGAGGCGACTGGAGTAAAGCGATGAAACCATTGTCTTCGACCTTGCAACTTGCCGCAGCGGTTGTGTTCTCTTGCGCGGGGGCCGCGGCACACGCCGGTTTGGTGTCGAGCGACACCACGATCCTCGGTGCAAGCTTCGTCAACGGCACCAGCAGCTACACCGAAGGCCTGACGCCGCTCGGTGCATCGGCCACCTTCCTTGCTGGCCCGAATGGCCGCACCTTCAATAAGAAGACGCAGTACGGCTACACCGGTGTCGGCCTGAGTGGCGGTCGCACTGGCGACGAAATCGACATCGGCGAAACCATCTCGTCGACCTTCACCAAAGCGCTCCGAGTGCAAAGCTTCGGCGTCAACGTGCTGTTCGATGGTCCGGAGTACGGTGACTGGAACGAAGTGGCGCAGGTTCGGGCCACGCTCGCCGACGGCGGCTATTTGTTCGGCCTGCTGCAGGTCTACGGCGAAAGCTCGGCGAGCTGGCTGGTGGATGGCAATGCGCTGTTCGGCAGTTCGGTTGCTCCCTCGGCTGGCTCGCTGGCCCGAGCCGGATTCGGCGGCGCGTGGGAGGTGAGCAACCCCTTCGGCGACCTCAGCATCACGGGCCTGCAATTCACCGCGCTGCAAAGCACGGTGTGCAGCGCGGGGTCATGCAACAACCAGTCCGATTACGCACTGCACAGCGTCCAGCTTGCCGATGCAACGCAAAGCGTCCAGCGCGTCAGCGTGGTTCCCGAGCCGCAAAGCTATGCGCTCGTCGGCCTGGCCTTGGCGGCCATGGGCATCACCCGCCGACGCCAACGCTCGGGCCGTGGCTGACGCGCTCAAGCGGCCTTCTGCTCCAACACATAGTTTGCCGCGTCGTACTGGCCCAGCACTTCGGTGAGGTAGGGCAACACGGCCAGCAACTGGTCGTGCAGCGTGTACGGCGGGTTCAGGATGAACATGCCGCTGCCCGCCAGGCCGTAGCCCTGCGAATCTGGCACCTGCACCGTCAGGCGCGCATGCAGCCAGCCTTTCGGCGCCAGCCCTTCGAGCCGGCGCGGCAGTTGCGCCGCTTCGAGCTTGCTGACCTGCGGGTACCAGACCATGTAGACGCCCTCCGGAAAGCGCGCGATGGCTTCACGCAGCGACGCAATGACTTTCGAGTAGTCGCCGTGGCCTTCGTAGCTCGGGTCCATCAGCACAACGGCGCGGCGCGACGACGGTGGCACCTGGCCCTTCAGCCCGTCGAAACCATCGCTGTCCTTGACCTCGGCACCTTTCACCGACCCCAGGAACGCCTCGAGGATGCGGTGGTCGGTCGGGTGCAGTTCGTAGAGCCGCAGCTGGTCCTGCGCGCGCAGCAGCATCTTCGCGAACGCCGGCGAGCCCGGGTACTGTTCCAGCTGGCCCTCGGGATTGAACTCGCGCACCCGCGCCATGTAATCGGCCACGGCTTCGGGCAGTTCAGCGGGATCGCGGTCCCACAGCCGCGCCACACCCTGCAGGTACTCGCCCTTCTTCTGCGCGTAGGGGCCTTCGAGCGAGTAGCCGCCAGCGCCGGCATGGGTGTCGATCAGCCGGTACGACTTGTCTTTCTGGTTCATGTAGCGCAGCACCAGCGTCAGCGTGATGTGCTTGAGCACATCGGCGTGGTTGCCGGCGTGGAAGGCGTGGCGGTAAGCGAGCATGCGGTGGGTCCCTGGTCTGTCGGGCACTGTAGTGGGTACACCAAAACGGCGACCGGTGCGATCGCCATTGTCAAACGCGGGCAAGCCCTGGCCGCCAGAATCCGCGAATCGTCACCTAGGATTTCTCATGTCCAACTTGTTCGACCCGATCCAGATCGGCGCCATCGCCGCCGCCAACCGCATCGTGATGGCGCCTTTGACCCGCAACCGCGCAGCCGCCCATCAGGTGCCTACCGAGCTGATGGCCACGTATTACACGCAGCGCGCCAGCGCCGGGCTGATCATTGCCGAGGCGACGCAGATCAGCGCCGAAGGCCAGGGCTACCTCGACACGCCCGGCATCTACTCGCCCGAGCAGGTGGCCGGCTGGAAGCAAGTGACCGCCGCGGTGCATGCCGCTGGCGGCAAGATCGTGCTGCAGCTCTGGCACGTGGGCCGCATCTCGCATGTGTCGCTGCTGCCGGGCGGCATGCCGCCGGTGTCGTCGACCGCGCGTGTCGCCAAGGCGCAGACCTACACCAAGGACGGCTTCGTCGATGTCTCGCCACCGCGCGCGTTGCGCACTGACGAGATGCCGCGCCTCGTCGCCGACTACCGCCACGCGGCGAAATGCTCGATTGAGGCGGGCTTCGACGGCGTCGAAGTGCACGGCGCCAACGGCTACCTGATCGACCAGTTTCTGCGTGACAGCACCAACGACCGCACCGATGTCTACGGCGGCTCGGTCGCCAACCGCACGCGGCTGCTGATCGAGGTGTTGCAGGCGGTCACTGATGAAGTGGGCGCAACGCGCACCGGCCTGCGGCTGAGCCCGGTCACGCCGTTCAGCGACATCGGGCAGGACAGCGATGCGCAGGGCCTGTTCAACCACGTGGTGGAGCGCCTGGCGCCATTGAAACTGGCTTACCTGCACCTGATCGAAGGCGACACCGGCGGTGCGCGCGACTACCTGCCGTTCGACTACGAAGCGCTGCGCCAGCGCTACCAGCAAGACCACCCGCAAGGCGTGTGGATGGTCAACAACGGCTACGACCGGCAGATGGCGATCGATGCGGTCGTGCAGGGCCAGGCCGACGCGGTCGCTTTCGGTCGCCCCTTCATCAGCAACCCCGACCTGGTGCGCCGCCTGCACGACCAGCTGCCGCTGGCCGCGTTGAACCCGAACACCCTGTACGGCGGCGGCGCCGAGGGCTACACCGACTATCCGCCGATCGCCTGAATGGAGGTGGCCGCGCGACGGCCCGCGCGGGGTTGTCAGTGCAGGGCCGTCAGTTGTCCTTCGACGCCAGCCGCGATCGGAACAGCTCGGTGATGCCCACCTCGCGCGGGCCGTGGATCAGCTCGAAGGGTTCTCCGGCCGCCACCGTACCCGGCACGCGCACGGCCAGGTAAAAGCCGCACCAGGCATTGGCGACCATCAGCTTGGCGGCCTGGTTGAAGCCCATCACCGCGTTGAACTTGAAGCAGGGGAAGCGCGGTTCGCTGACCGCCAGTTCGCAGTTCGCGAAGCGCAGCACATCGCCAATGCAGACCTGGTTTTCCAGCAGGCCGCTGATCGTCAGGTTCTCGCCCATGTAGCCGTGCGGCAGTGGCTCGTTCCAAGCGGCCACCTGGGCCTGCGCACGCACGGTCTGCCAGAAGGCGTAGTGCTCGACCGGGTAGGCGTAGACCGCCTTGCCAAGGCCGCCGTGCACCGACAGGTCGGCCTGCTCGTCGCCGACCAGGCCCAGCGCTTGCACCTCGAGCGGGCCGCTGACACCGCGCTTGCCGATGCCGGTGGCCACCGGCCGACCCTGGATCGACATCTCGCGGATAAGGGAAACGTTCGTGCTGAGGACGTGCATGGTGGGGTGACGGGCGACAGGTTGCGCGCCGACTCAGGAACGCACCGGTCGGTAGGCGGGCAAGGCGGCGATCGCTTGTCGGCCCGGCCGACCGGCCAGCCAGTCGCCCAGCAGCTTGCCCGCCGGGTGATCGACATGGAACGACCCCATCAAATGCACCGGCACCTGCAGCAGCGGGTCGCTCTCGACCAGCACGCCAAAGTCGCCCGCGCGCCGCAACGTGGCATCGGCTGCGGCCCAGACGCCGCGCTCGACCAGCAGGCAGGCGCGTTGAGCACGGGCCGCAGCCAGCGCGGCGCGACCCGGCGGCGGCAGGTACCACGGCGGCAGCGGAGCCACTTTCGCGGCCCGCCACAGCTGGGCTTCCAGCTCCTGGGTGCCCGAGCCCGGCGTCGCACCGAGGAAACTGGCCCCGACTTTCGCAAGGGCCGCCAGCGCCGACACGGCCTGCGTTCGCGCCCCCAATGCGTTCAGGCCTGGGCGAAGCGCGGTGGGGCCGACGATCAGAAAATCCGAGGTGGCGACCTGACGCCGGTCGCGCAGCAAGCCCTGCCGGCCCAGCGCGCCCTCGGCCTGCGGCGTGTTCAACAGCGCACCGTCGTGTTCACCGCGGCCCAGCGCTTCCAGCAGCTCGCGTGCCGGCCCCGGCAGCAACTGGATGGCCACACCCGTGTCGCGACCGAATCGACGCTGCACCTGCGCTGCGAGTCCGGATTCGGCCAACGCCTCGTCGACCGCCAGCCGGAACGGATCGCCCAGTGACCGGCGCTGGGCGCCCCGCGCGATCACGGGCAGCACCGGGCCGCTGACGGCGGCAGCCAGTTGAAGCAGGGCACTGCGGCGGGTGGACATACGCGCGGAGTCTAGGGTCACGGTTTTTGAATGCGCGCGTCAAGCGGCCTGAAACCGTGTGCCATGTCTGACTTCTACAGTACGCTTCATCGAGTCAGGCCCCGCCGTCGGACACCCTCTGCAAACACACCATGACGCACACCCGACCCACCCGTTACACCGCCACCTCCATCGCGCTGCACTGGGGCCTGGCGCTGGCGATCGCCAGCACGTTTGGCCTCGGGCTCTACATGGCCGACCTGCCGTTCTCGCCGCAGCGGGTCCAGCTTTACAGCTGGCACAAATGGGCCGGTGTCACCATTCTGGCGCTGTCGGTCTTTCGATTGCTGTGGCGCCTGGCGCACCGGCCACCGCCCGACGCGCCCATGCCCGCCTGGCAGCTGCGCGCATCGCAGCTGGCGCATCGCGCGCTGTATGGGCTGTTCTTCGCGGTGCCGCTGGCGGGCTGGGCCTACAGCTCGGCGGCGGGGTTCCCGGTGGTGTGGTTTGGCGTGTTGCCCCTGCCCGATCTGCTGCCCGTCGACAAGGCGCTGGCCGAGACGATCAAGCCTGTGCATGGTTGGCTGGCGTGGACGCTGCTGGCGGTCGTTGCGCTGCATGTGGCCGCTGCACTGAAGCACCAGTTCATCGACCGAGACGCGCTGATGGGCCGCATGTGGCCGGGCCGGGCCAGGCGCTGAGTTGCACGCGATGCAACATTGTTTTCGGGAGCACCACACCATGCGCTTGTCTGCCCTCAACACCGCCTTGGCGCTGACCGTGCTGGCCGCCTTGCCCGCACAGGCCCAGCAAAAGCTGATGCCGGCGCAAAGCGAGATCGCTTTCGTCACCCGACAAATGGGTGTGCCGGTCGAGGGCCGCTTCAGCAAGTTCGACGCGCAGATCGCGTTCGACCCCAAGCTACCGACCGCCGCGAAGATTGGCTTCACGATCGCCCTCGGCAGCGCGGCCATCGGCACCGCCGAAACCGAGGCCGAGCTGCGCAAGCCCGATTGGTTCGACACCCCGAAGTTTCCGCAGGCCACCTTCACGTCAACCGCCGTCAAGCCCGCCGGTGCGGGCAAGTTCGAGGTCAGCGGCGTGCTCAGCATCAAGGGCAGCCAGCAGCCCGTGACCGTGCCCGTGCTGCTCGCTCAGGCGGGCGGCATCACCACCGCCACCGGCACGTTCATGCTGAAGCGGCTCGATTTCAAGATCGGCGACGGCGACTGGAAGGACATCTCGGTCGTCGCCAACGAGGTGCAGGTCAGCTTCAAGCTCACGCTCACCGGTGTCGCCGGGTGGTGAGATTCCACCGGCCTCATGCCCGCCCAGCCTTTTTCCAGAACCAACCGACAACAAGGAGTCTCATCATGAACAACCTCGCCCTCACCGCCCTCACCGCCGCTTCCACCGCGCTGCTCGCAACCACCGGCATCGCGCACGCGCAAAGCGCCACCTACACCCTCGAAACCACGCATACCTACGTGACATTCGAAGCGCGCCACTTCGGCACCTCGACCAACCGGGGTCGCTTCGACAAAAAAGAAGGCTCGATCACTCTTGACCGCGCCGCCAAGACGGGCAAGGCCCTGATCACCATCGACACCGCATCGATCAATACCGGGCTGGCGCTGTTCGACAGCCACCTGCGGGGAGAGAATTTTTTGAAGTCCAAGGAATTTCCGACGGCGACCTTCGTCGGCGACCAATTCAGCTTCGAGGGCGACAAGGTGACCGCCGTGGCCGGCACACTGACCTTGCTGGGCAAGTCGCAGCCGGTCACGCTCACGGCCACCCACTACAACTGCTACGACAACCCCTACCTCAAGCGCGAAGTCTGCGGCGGTGACTTCGAGACCACGATCCAGCGCTCGGGCTACGGCATGGGCTACGCCTTGCCCGCCATCCCGGACGACATCAAGCTGGTGATCCAGATCGAAGCCGTCAAGCAGTAAGTCAAGCCGCAAACAAGGGCGGCGCGGTTCTGCCGCGTTCGCGGTGCGCGCACGGGGGCGGCAGGGGCACTTTGTATCTGGCGCACGCACTGTGCAAGCAGTTGTCAACAGCCGCCATGTCCGGCATTGCCCCTGCATGGTTTGCCTCAAGCCCCGGCATCGACGTCGTCACCGTGAACCAGTTCGCAGCGGCCGACACAAGAGCGCTCCGGGCTGACGTTTCACGGCCCAGCCATGGTCTGGGAGTGACCATTTCGAGCGGGTTTGTAAGCAAATGGAGGCAAGACGATGCGCGCAGGTAACGGGTTGATACCGAGCGGTGCCACGGCGGGCAGGCCAGTCCGCCGAGGTAAGGTGCTGTGTTCTGGCGTAGCTGTCCTGGCGGCGCTGGGTGCGAGCAGCGTCGCATCGGCAGCGACGGCTCCGCAGTGGGTGAGCGCGGCCGCCGAGGGCGGCGAGTTCACCACCAGTGGCCTGCAAAACGTGCGTTTTGGCGTAGACGGCAAGTGGGTTCAACAGTTCCGCGCCGGCAAGGTGGTGTGCACCAGCGCATCGTTCGGCCGCGACCCCGCCGTGGGCGCCGTCAAGCACTGTGAGGTCTACAAGGTGGTGACCGCTGGCACCACGCCGACGCCGACGCCGACGCCAACACCGCCACCTGTGGGAACCACTCCCACCGTCCCGTCATCGCGCAATGCGTCCCAGCTGGCGATTCAAGCGAGCTTTGGCAACACCGAGGCGTTGACCGCCGAGATCAAGGCGAAAGGCGCCTCGGGCTGGATCGCCGCGCAGATGAAGCTGCCGTCGTCGCGCTACACCAGCGGCGGCACCGCGCGTATCCACCAGAACACCAGCAACACCGCCTTTTGCGACCAGCGGGTCAACGCCGGGCCGAACTGCTGGCGTGACAACCATTCGACGACCCCGCTGGTCTGGGATTTCTACCGCAATGCCACCACCCGTGGCGACCAGTTGCGGCAGCGGGTGGCCTTCGCGCTGCAGCAGATCGTGGTGGTCAGCGGGGTGGACTCCGACAGCACCTACGGCATGCGCAACTACCACAACATGCTGCTCGACAACGCCTTCGGTAATTACCGCCAGGTGCTCAAGAAGGTGGCGCTGTCGCCCGTGATGGGCGACTACCTGGACAACGTCAACAACGACAAGGCCGCACCGAACGAAAACTTCGCCCGTGAGTTCCTGCAGCTGTTCTCGGTGGGCACCTGCCTGCTGAACGCCGACGGCAGCCTGCGCGGCGGTGCCTGCGCGCCCACGTACGACAACGACATGGTGCGTGACTACGCCTTTGCGCTGACCGGCTGGACCTATCCGGCAGGGGGTGCCACCCCCTGGGGCTGCTGGCCCCGAGGCACCAACTGCCAGTTTCACAACGGCGACATGGTCGCTGTCGCCGCGCGGCACGACAACGCAGCGCGCCAGCTGCTGTCGGGCGTGTCGCTGCGGGCCGGTCTCACCGCCCCTGCGGCCCTCGAGGCGGTGCTCGACAGCCTGATGGCGCATCCGAACACCGCGCCATTCATCGGCAAGCAGCTGATCCAGCACCTGGTGAGCAGCAACCCGTCGCCAGCCTATGTGTCGCGCGTGTCGGCCGCTTTCACCGCAGGCAGGTACGCCACCTTTGGCACCGGCCAGCGCGGTGACCTGGCCGCCACCGTCGCGGCGGTGCTGCTGGATGCCGAAGCACGCAGCGCGACCGTCACGGCCACCGGCGGCAAGCTGCGCGACCCGGTGCTCATGTTCACCGGCGTGCTGCGCGGCTTGAACGGCCTCACCGATGGCGACGCGCTGGGGTGGTGGTGGGGCGAGGGGCTGCGCGAGCATGTCTTTCGGCCGCCTTCGGTGTTCAACTTCTTCTCACCCACCTTCCCGGTGGCGGGCACCACCCTGGTCGGGCCGAGCTTTGGCATCCACAACGCGGTCTCGGCCGTGGAGCGGCTGAATTTCCTGACCTACCTCCTGGAGTGGGGGGGTTCGAACCGGTCGTCCGATGTGCCCAACAGCACCGGCACCAAGGTGGACCTGTCCCGCTTCACCGCCGCCGCAGCCGACGCCGGCCGGCTGGTTGACCGCCTGTCGGTCATTGCCACCGGCCAGACGCTGCCTGTGGCAACGCGTGCCGAGATCATCACGGCGGTGTCTTGGTGGACAGCGTCCACCGACCGCACCAACTGGCAAATCAACCGGGCGAAGACAGCGGCTTACCTGGTCTTTGCGACGCCGAACTTCCAGGTTCAGCGCTGACCCCACAAAAGGACTCCACATGAACAAAACCCCTTCGTTCAATGCGCGTCGCCGCTGGTTGTTGCAGTCCGGTGCCAGCTGTGCCGGTGCACTGGGTTTCGGCAGCATAGGCAACCTGTTGCTGGGCACGCAACAGGCCCATGCCGCCGACTACAAGGCGCTGGTTTGCGTGTTCCTCTACGGTGGCAACGATGGCTTGAACACCATCGTGCCAACGGACGCCGCACGCCATGCGCAGTACAGCGCGGTGCGCGGACCACTGGCGGTCCCGCGCGCGTCGCTGGTCGCGCTGCCCGGCACCGAGTTCGGTCTGCACCCGTCGCTGGGTGCGTTGTCGGGGGCGGCCAGCGCTGGCCATGTGGCGCCCGTGTTCAACGTCGGGCCCCTGTACGCGCCGCTCACCAAGGCGCAGTACCGCAGCGCGCCGGACGGCACCACGCTGAAACCGGACGGTCTGTTTTCACATTCCGACCAGCAAATACTCTGGGAAACGGGGACCACCCATGCGCATGAGCGCACCGGCTGGGGGGGGCGCGCATCGACCTCGCTCGGTACGGTGAACCCGGTGATCTCGGTCGGCGGCAACGCACGCTTTGGGCTGACCGCCCTGCAATCGCCCCTGGTGCTGCCCGGCCCTGGCAGCACCTTCGGCGCCTACGGTTTGCAGCCGGAAGACCTGAACTGGGCGCCACGCCGCGCCATCAAGAACGCGGTCGACGCGATGTACGCCCAATCACAGGACACGGTGCTGGCCGATGCCTTTGCACGCATGCAGCGCGACGCCTTCGCGGTGACGCAGCGACTGGGCGCACTGGTGAAGATCGAGCCCGGCTCGAGCGGCGCCATCCCGGCCATCGACGCTGCGTTTGCCTCGATCACCTCGAACGGGCGCATCAACACACCGCTGGGTCGTCAGCTCTACCAAGTGGCCAAGCTGATCGCTGGCAATGCCACGGTGGGCGGTGACCGGCAGATCTTCTTCGCGCAAGCCGGTGGCTTCGACACCCACGCCGGGCAGATCGCAGGCAGCGCCACCGAGGGTGAGCATGCGCGGCGCCTGCAAGAGGTCGGCGACGCGCTCGGCGCCTTCTACACCGCGATGCGCAACCTCGGGCTGGGGTCGGCGGTCACCACCTTCACGCAAAGCGATTTCGGCCGCACCTTCAAGCCCAACAGCAGCAACGGCACCGACCACGCCTGGGGCAATCAGCACCTGGTGATGGGTGGCGCGGTGCAGGGGCGCGCCACCTACGGCAGCTACCCGCAGTTGGTGCTGGGCGGCGACGACGACGTGGGCAGCGACCCGTGGGAGCTGGAGGGCCGCTGGATCCCGACCACCTCGGTCGACCAGTACGCGGCAACCTTGCTCGGCTGGTTCGGCGCCAGCGATGCGCAACTCGATGCGACCCTGCCCAACCTGCGCAACTTCGGCACCCACCGACAGCTGGGCTTCGTCTGAATGGCAGCACCCTCGGCATGGCAGGTGCGGCCCTCGGCCGCAGCGGCTACGGCGCCACCGTTTGCCGCACGGCATGCGCCCAGCGGCCCATCAACTCGGCCACCTGCTCAGGTGCCATGCGGGGCTCGAACCGGCGCTCGGCCTGCCACAGCCCCCTGAGCTCATCGAGACCGGCATACACGCCGCAGCTGAGGCCGGCCAGGTAGGCGGCACCCAGGGCGGTGGTCTCGATGACCTGCGGGCGCACCACCGGGATGCCCAGCAGGTCGGCCTGGAACTGCATCAGCAGGTCGCTGACGCAGGCCCCACCGTCCACCCGCAGTTCCGCGACTGGCGCGCCGCCCGCGGCGACGGCGTCGCGGCTCATCGCCTGCAACAAGCTTGCGCTCTGAAACGCGATGCTCTCCAGTGCCGCACGGGCAATGTGCGCCACCGTGCTGCCGCGCGAGAGCCCGACGATCGCGCCACGCGCCTCGGGCTGCCAGTACGGCGCGCCGAGGCCGGTGAACGCCGGCACGAACATCACGCCGCCGCTGTCGGGCACGCTCTCGGCCAGCGTTTGCACCGCCGCGCTGCTGTCGATCGCGTGCAAGCCATCGCGCAGCCACTGCACCACCGCACCGCCGATGAACACGCTGCCTTCCAGCGCGAACTGCGCCAGCGCTGACGGCTGCGCGGCACGGGTCGTGATCAACCCATGGGCCGACGCCTGGCAAGCGGCGCCGGTGTGCATCAGCATGAAGCAGCCGGTGCCGTAGGTGTTCTTCGCCAGGCCGGCCTGGAAACAGGCCTGGCCGAACAGCGCGTTTTGCTGGTCACCGGCCACACCGCCGATCGCGATGGGTGCGCCCAACAGATCGGACTGCGTGTGGCCGTAGAGATGGCTCGACGGAAGCACCTGCGGAAGCAGCTCGCGCGGGACGTCCAACAGCGTGAGCAACTCGTCGTCCCACTCGCCGGTGTGCACATTCAGCATCAGCGTGCGTGAGGCGTTGCTGATGTCGGTGGCATGCACCGGGCCACCGGGCTGACCGCGCGTCAGCTGCCACAGCAGCCAGCTGTCGACCGTGCCGAAGGCCAGCTCGCCGCGTTCGGCGGCCGCGCGCGCGCCGGGCACCTGGTCGAGGATCCACTTCAGCTTGGTGCCCGAGAAGTACGGGTCGAGCAGCAACCCGGTGCGCTGGCGGAACAGGTCTTCGAGCCCGCGCTCGCGCAATGCGCTGCAGGTGGCTGCGGTGCGGCGGTCCTGCCAGACGATGGCGTTGTGGAGCGGCTCGCCCGTGCGGCGGTTCCACACCACCGTGGTCTCGCGCTGGTTGGTGATGCCGATGGCCGCGATGTCGCGCGCCGTCAGCGTCGCTGCGGCCAACGCTTCGCGCGCCGTGGCGAGCTGCGTGGTCCACAGCTCGGTGGGGTCGTGCTCGACCCAGCCCGGCTGCGGGTAGATCTGCCTGAACTCTCGCTGGGCCATCGCCACGATGCGACCGCTGCGATCGAACACGATGCTGCGCGAGCTGGATGTGCCCTGGTCGAGCGCGAGGAGGTGGGTGGGTTGGGTCATGGCAGGCCGATCATGTCCGGCATCGTGAAGATCAGTCAAACTGAGCCTCGTGCCGGCATCCCTCACTCCCACTGCATTCGACGTGCTGGTCGTCGGCGGCGGGATCAATGGCGCCGGCATTGCGCGCGACCTGGCCGGTCGCGGCCAGCGGGTGCTGCTGTGCGAGCAGGACGATCTGGCGTCGCACACCTCGTCGTCGTCGACCAAGCTGATCCACGGCGGGTTGCGCTACCTGGAACACGGCGAATTCACGCTGGTGCGCAAGGCCTTGGCCGAACGTGAACGGCTGCTGCGCAGCGCGCCGCACATCATGTGGCCGTTGCGTTTCGTGATGCCGCACGACCCGGATCACGCGGCGGTGCGCCCGGCCTGGCTGATCCGCCTCGGGCTGTTCCTCTACGACCACCTGGCTCGCCGCGCCTGGCTGCCCGACTCGCGCCGCGTCGATCTGCGCAAGCATGCGGCGGGTGCGCCGCTGCAGCCGCGCTTTCGCCAGGGCTTCATCTATTCCGACGGCTGGGTCGACGACGCACGGCTGGTGGTGCTGAACGCGATCGACGCGGCCGAGCGCAGCGCCACGGTGCTGACGCGCTGGCGCTGCGTCGATGCTCAGCGGGGCGCAGATCACTGGGACGTCACCTTGCGCAGCGCAGCGGGTGAGATGCGGCAGGTCACCGCCCGAGCGCTGGTCAATGCGGCCGGTCCGTGGGCGGCGCAGTTCCTCGGTGAGCACGCGCATGTGCCGCATCCGCGCGCGCTGCGCCTCGTCAAGGGCAGCCACATCGTCGTCAAGAAGCTGTTCGACCACGACCATGCCTACCTGCTGCAAGGCGCCGACCGGCGCGTCGTGTTCGCGATTCCCTATGAAGGCGAGTTCACGCTGATCGGCACCACCGAGGTCGAGCACACCGGCGAGATCGGCGAGGCGCAGATCGACGAAGCGGAAATCGCCTACCTGTGCGAGCAGGTCAGCCGCTGCTTCGCGCGGCCGGTCGCGCCTGCCGACGTGGTGT
>JAKFUQ010000019.1 GCA_021732645.1 Rhizobacter sp.
GCGCAGGTCGTAGCCGGTGTTGTCCTTGCGCAGGCCACTCAGACCGTTCCAGATCTCGCCCGACGCGGTGACGACTTCAAGGCCCAGGCACAGCTCGCGTGCGGTGCCGTAGCGCAGCACCTGCGTGCCGCCGGCGTTGGTGGCCAGCGTGCCGCCGATGCTGGCGCTGCCTTCGGCGGCCAGGCTCAGCGGGTAGAGCAGACCGTGGCTGGCCGCAGCCTGCTGCACCTGCTGCAGCACGCAACCGGCGTCGACCGTGATCGTCAGGTTGTCGGTGTCGAGGGCACGAATGGCGGCCAGCCGCGACAGGCTCAGCAGCACCTGCGTGCCACTGTCATCGGGCACCGAGCCGCCGACGAGACCCGTGTTGCCACCTTGCGGCACGAGGCTCGCACCGTGCTGCACACAGGCCCGCACGACGGCAGCGACTTGCGCGGTGTCGAGTGGCCGCACGACGGCGAGCGCACGGCCCCGGTAGCGACGGCGCCAGTCGACCTCCCAGGCCGACAGATTGCCATCGCAGAGCACCTGGTCGCCACCGACGGCGGCGCGCAGATCGTCGAGTAGCGTCATGGTGAAGCGCAGCGCTTCGGGCCAGCCTGCTCAGCCAGCGGTGGTGCTGACGGTGGTGCTGACGGTAGTGCTGGCGTCGGCTGTCGCCAGCGCATGCGCCCGGTACAGCCGCCAGCGCACATGCACCGCGCAGGCAGCGAACAGCAGCACGCACAGCAGCACCTCGCCACCGGCCAGCCAGGCGCTGATACCGCGGTCGCCCGCCGCGCGGATCACGCCTTCAGTGAAGTACAGCCAGATCATCAAGCTGACCCAGCGGTAGGTGTACATGCGGTTTTTCAACAGCCCCGCCAGCGGTATCGCCAGCGGCAGCACCTTCAGCGCCAGCGTGCGGTTGCCGGTCGGCGCCAGCACCAATTCCCATGCCAGACCCAGCACGATCAGCCCAAGCAGGCTGCCCACGGCAACCGCGCGGCTCCAGGCGACCACGGGAGGCAGCGGCGGAGACGGCAGAGGGACGGGCGGTGCACTCATCGATGGCATCATAGCCAGCGATGGAGTTCCCCCCGACGCACAAGGCCAGTCTCGTCGAGAGGTGGCGTCAGCAGGCGGCACTCTGGCTGGTGACGCTGCAGACCTGGCCGTGGATGGACACCGTCCACACGCTGCGCCAGCGCTTTCGCGAAGACCGCCTCGGCCTGACCGCCGGCAGCCTGACCTTCACCACGCTGATTTCGCTGGTGCCGCTGTTCACCGTGATGCTGGCGGTGTTCTCCGCGTTTCCCATGTTCTCGAACTTCCAGGGTTCGCTGGAAAAGTATTTCCTCCAGGCGCTGGTGCCCGAAGGCATCGCCCGGCCGGTGTTGGGCGCGTTGACGCAATTCGCGGGCAAGGCCAAGCGGTTGGGCGCGGTCGGCCTGATCGTGCTGGTGGTCACCGCGATTGCGCTGATGCTGACCATCGACCGCACGCTCAACGCCATCTGGCGGGTGCGCTCGTCGCGGCCCATGGCGCAGCGCGTGCTGGTGTATTGGGCGGCAGCGACGCTCGGGCCGGTGCTGCTGGGGGTCAGCCTGACCGGCACCTCGTACGCGATCTCGGCATCGCGGGGTCTGGTCAGCGGGTTGCCCGGTGGTGTCAGCGTGCTGTTGCAGGCGGTGGAATTCACCTTGCAGGCGCTCGGCATGGCAGCGCTGTTTCATTACGTGCCGAACACCCGGGTGCAATGGCGCCACGCGCTGGCCGGTGGCGTGTTTGTCGCCATCGGCTTCGAACTGGCCAAGCAGGCGTTGGGTTGGTACTTGTACAAAGTGCCGACCTATTCGACCGTCTACGGCGCCTTTGCGACGCTGCCGATCTTTTTGATCTGGATCTACCTGGGCTGGGTCATCGTGCTGCTGGGCGCGGTGATCGCCGCTTATGCGCCAACGCTGCAGACCCGTGTCGTGCAGCGCCGCCATGTGCCGGGCTACCGCTTCGAGCTGGCGGTGGCGGTGCTGCGCAGCCTGGCGCAGGCGCGACAGGCGGGCGGGCGCGGGCTGTCAGCGCAGCAGATTGCCGCCGCGCTGCACACCGATCCGCTGCAGGTGGAGCCGGCGCTGCACGCGCTGGTGGCCATCGATTGGGCCGGTCGCCTCGACGAACCCGGCGCATCGCGCTACACGTTGCTGTGCGACCCGGACACGACCCCCGCACGCACCCTGCTGGCCACCGCCTTGCTGGACCCGTCGCCGCAGTTGGCCGCATTCTGGCGGCGGGCCCACTTCGATAGCCTGATGCTGCGCGACCTGATCGCCACCTGACTGCGCGCCCGCAGTCACCGCGAACCGCCTGGGATCGGGCGCTTTCGACGATGTGCGGCGACCCGGTTTGGGTCTATATTGACCGGTCTCACATGCGCCGAGGAAACTCCCATGAAAGTCACCAACATCCTGACGGCCAAGGGCAACACGCTGTACACCGTGAGCTCCGACACGCCCCTGTCGCAGGCCTTGCAGACCATGGCCGAGAAGGACATCGGTTCACTGGTCGTGATGGACCACGGCGACCTGGTGGGCATGCTCACCTTCCGCGAGGTGATTCAGGTCATCGTGCGCAACGGTGGCGCGGTCGGCTCGGTGACCGTGCGCTCCGTGATGGACGACTCCCCGCTGACCTGCACGCCCGACACCGAAATGGACGAGGTGCGCCGCATGATGCTGGGCCACCATGCCCGCTACATGCCGGTGATGACGCAGCGCACGCTGATGGGGGTGATCTCGTTCTACGACGTGGCCAAGGCGGTGGTCGATTCACAAGACTTCGAGAACCGCATGCTCAAGGCCTATATCCGCGATTGGCCGGCTGACGACAGCGCGCCGCAGCCACTGGCGTCGAACCAGCCGGCGGGCTGACCTCGCCATGTCCGGCAGCACCCTGGGCCACCTGTTCTGTGTCACCAACTTCGGCGAGTCGCACGGCCCGGCCATCGGCTGCGTGATCGATGGCTGTCCGCCGGGCATGGCGCTCAGTGAAGCCGACATCCAGCCCGAACTCGACCGCCGCCGGCCCGGCACCAGCCGCCATGTGACGCAGCGCAACGAGGCCGATGCGGTCGAGATCCTGTCCGGCGTGCATGAAGGCAAGACCACCGGCACGCCAATCTGCCTGCTGATCCGCAACACCGACCAGCGCAGCACCGACTACGGCAACATCCTGCAGACCTTCCGCCCTGGCCACGCCGACTACACCTACTGGCACAAGTACGGCCTGCGCGACCCGCGTGGCGGCGGTCGCAGCTCAGCGCGGCTGACGGCGCCGATGGTCGGCGCCGGCGCGGTGGCGAAGAAATGGCTGCGCGAGCACCACGGCGTGAGCTTCAGCGGGCACATGTCGCAGCTGGGTGACATCGCCATCCCGTTCGAATCGCTGGAACACGTATCGAACAACCCGTTCTTCGCCGCCAATGTCAGTGACATCCCCCGGCTGGAGGCCTACATGGACGAATTGCGCAAGGCCGGTGACTCCTGCGGCGCGCGCATCGAAGTCGCCGCACGCGGTGTGCCTGTGGGCTGGGGTGAGCCGCTGTTCGACAAGCTCGACGCCGACATCGCCCACGCGATGATGGGCATCAATGCGGTCAAGGGCGTCGAGATCGGTGCCGGCTTTGCCAGCGTGAGCCAGCGCGGTACGACGCATGGCGACGAGCTGACACCCTCTGGCTTCCGCGGCAACAACGCCGGCGGCGTGCTCGGCGGCATCTCGACCGGCCAGGACATCACCGTGTCCATCGCGATCAAGCCGACCAGCTCGATCCGCAGCCCCCGTCAGTCGATCGACCTCGACCGCCAGCCGGCGACCGTGGAAACCTTCGGCCGCCACGACCCCTGCGTTGGCATCCGCGCGACCCCGATCGCCGAGGCGATGCTGGCGCTGGTGCTGATGGATCACGCCTTGCGGCACCGTGCCCAATGCGGCGATGTGCGGGTGAGCAGTACGGCGATCGCGGGGGCCGCTGCCGAGGGCTGATACCTCGCTTTGCGATAGATCATTCAATCTGCGCGCGCGCGTGAGCGCTGCGATGGGCCGCTGTGTTGCGTTCATGTCCTCCGGGCCGGTTTACCGGTCGTTCGCTTCGAACCAAGTCGAGTCGGCCCTCCCCCTTTACTTCACTCCACACAGCGGCCCGTCGCAGCGCTCTTGTCACCACCGAGGCAGTCTGGGGTTCGAACACCTTTGCATGCAGCAACGGTGCTGGCTGTCGAGGGCGTGGGGTGACCGGCGCAGCGAAGTAAAGGAGGAAGGCCGGATCGGTCTCACTCGAAGCGTCTGAGCGGTGACCCGGCCTGGGGGACATGAGCGGAGCCGGTCACCCCACGCCCTCGGCAGCTCGAACCCAAAATAGGCTCTGGCGTAAGAGCGCAATCAAATCAAAGCGATGCTTGGGCGGTGTAGATCGATTCGCGCACCATCGGGTAAATGGTGTTGTTCCAGCGGCGGCCGCTGAACACGCCGTAGTGGCCGACACCCGGCTGCACATAGTGGGTTTTCAGGTAGTCGCGCAGGCCGGTGCACAGGTCGTGCGCCGCCAGCGTCTGGCCGACGGCACAGATGTCATCGCGCTCGCCCTCGACCGTTAACAGCGCGGTGCGGCGGATCGCCGAGGGCTTGACAACGCGGTCCTTGTACATCAGCTCACCCTTGGGCAAGGCGTAGTCCTGGAACACCGCTTTCACCGTTTCCAGGTAGAACTCTGCGGGCAGGTCGGCCACCGCGAAGTACTCCTCGTAGAAGCTGCGGGTGGCCTCGGCTTTTTGCAGCCCTTCCACTTCCTGCTTCTGCAGCAGCTGGTACAGCTCCTTGAACGAGTTGACGTGCCTGTCCTTGTTCATGCTCATGAAGGCGGTCAGCTGCACGAAGCCGGGGTAGACGCGCCGCCCGCCGCCGGGATAGCGCATCGGCACGCGGCCGATCAGGTTGGATTCGAACCACTCGATCGGTTTGGCGACGGCCAGTTGATTGACCGAGGTCGGGCTGATGCGGCAATCGATCGGCCCGGCCATCAGCGTGAGACTGGCGGGCGTGGCGGGATGCTGGTCTTCGGACATCAGCGCGGTGGCTGCCAGCGCGGACACGCAGGGCTGGCAAATGGCCATCAGGTGCGAGCCCGGGCCCATGATGCCCAGGAACTCGATGATGTGTTCGGTGTATTCGTCGAGCCCGAACTTGCCATGCGACAGCGGCACATCGCGGGCGTTGTGCCAGTCGGTGATGTACACATCGTGGTCGGCCAGCATGGTGCGCACGGTTTCGCGCAGCAGCGTGGCGAAGTGCCCCGACATCGGTGCCACGATCAGCACCTTGGGGTGCGGCTTGTCGGTGACTTTCTTGAAATGCAGCAAGGTCGCGAACGAGGCGACGTGGGTGATTTCCTCAGTGACAGCAACAGGGGCATCGGTGCCGGCCACCGTTACCTGGTCGATGGCGAAGGGGCGTCGCTTGTGCGTCACTTCGCTGAGTTCGAACACCTCCAGTGCCGCCGCCATGTTGCGGTTGGGCATCCAGCGGCTCCAGCCGTAGGTGTCGTCTTTCAGCAGGGGCAGGGCCGCCTTGGTGAAGGTACGCAGCGGCCACATCAGGTCTGTTTGTGCCTGGTAAGCCTCGTACATCATCCATTCCCCCCAAGAACTGGCCATGGCTCGACCTCTTGCAACTCCTGCGCCAGCACGGGAATCGCCACTGGTCGGTGTACCGATTTCAGACGCGCCGTGTCATGATGAAACAATTCATTGGCACAACGCTTGCACTCTCTCAGAGCATAACGTCACCCAGGAGCCGCATCCATGGCCACCGCACTCAAGAGCCGACCGCAAGGCCGCTCCGTTGCTGTCAAACCGAAGCGCAGTCCCGCCCCGGTGCGGTCACAGCCGAAGGCGCGTGCCGCCGCGCAGGCATCGATCACGCTGAGCAGCAAGAACTATTCATCGTGGTCGCTGCGCGGCTGGCTGATCGCCAAGCTGGCCGGGCTGGAGTTCGACGAGGTGATGGTGTCGCCCGACGACGCGAATGCGCGCAAGGAAATCTTGCTGCTGTCGCCCTCTATCCTGGTGCCTTGCCTGACCCATGGCGGCATCAAGGTGTGGGACACGCTGGCCATCGGCGAGTATCTCGACGAGGTGAAGCCCAAAGCCGGGCTGCTGCCCACCGACATCGCCGCGCGCGCCCACTGCCGCGCCATCTGCGGCGAAATGCATTCCGGCTTCAGCAGCCTGCGCGCAGCGCTGCCGATGAACCTGAAGGGCGACTTCCCGGGCTACAAGGTGTGGGCCAAGGCCGAGGGTGACATCGAGCGCATCACCACCATCTGGCGTGACTGCATCTCAAAGTACGGCGGCCCGTTTCTGTTCGGTGACAAGCCGTGCATCGCCGATGCGATGTATGCGCCGGTGGTCACCCGCTTCCTGACCTACCACGTCGCCGTCGACCGCGTCTGCAGCGCCTACTGCCAGCAGATCATGGCGATGCCTGAGATGAAGGAGTGGATCGCCGCCGCGAAGCTCGAACACGAGGACATCGAAGAACTCGACATGGAGTTCTGAGACCGTCGATGCGGCGCTGATGAGTGCACCGGAGCCGGGCTCAGCCTGGTGGCACGGCCATCAGCCGCTGACCCATGCGGATTGGCGTGCCGGTGGCGATGCCAGGGCACAGCGTGAAGCCCTTCGGTGCGAACACGATGATGGTCGAACCGTGCTGGAACCAGCCCATCTCGGCGCCCTTGTCGAAGCGGGCATCGCAGTGCATCTCGTTCGGCCCGCGGTATTTCAGGTGCAGCAGCACATTGAGGAAATGCAGCCGGATGCTGGCCACCAGGATCGCCGCCACCGGCACCAGCGCGATCTCGTGGCCACCGACTTCCAGCCGGGTGCGAATCACCGCACGCTCGTTCTTGCAGTACAGCCGCTCGATGCGTTTCAGCGCAATCGGGTTGACGTTCCAGGTGTCGCCGGAGATGTAGTTGACGCGATCGACCCGGCAGTCGTGTGGCGCGTGGAAGCGGTGGTACATGCTGGACGTCAATCGCAGCGTGACGTAGCAGCCATCGCGGTAGCGCTCGGTGGCCTCGTCGTCCCCGAGCAAGTCCTGCAGCGCGTACGGGAAGCCCTTGGCCTGGAACACCGTCACGCCTTGCACCGCACCGCAGGCACCGACGATGGCATCACACGGGCTGCTGAGCATCTGCGGGTCGGTGTCGATGGGCCGCCTACCGGGCTTCAGCTCGCGGATGAAACAGTCGTGCAGGCTGGTGAAGGTGGACTTGCGTGCCTCGCTCAGGTCGAGGTCGGAGAAGGCTTTCCACACCGCGATCGATGCGCGCGTGACCCACGGAATCTCGATCTTGCTGAACCAGCCGATGAAGTGCGTCAGCGCGATGCGCGGCACGCGGTTGGTCAGCAGAAAGTTCAGGTCTTCCTGCTGGAACAGACGGTCGCGAAGGCTTGTGGGCTTGGGGGCAGTGGTTTTCATGGGCGTGTCACGCGGCTGGGTTATCTCTCTGGGGTTGCAACTTCTGAGTGACCATGGACGACACCCTGTGGATGGTTGCGTTGGCAGCGGTGCTGCTGACGCCGTGGCTGCCGGCGGCGAAGCGTCGGTTGGAGTTGTCGCGTGCCAAGCACCGCTCGCTGGCTGGCCATTCGCGCATGGCCAAGCGGGTGGCGAAGCTGATCCCGTTCTATGCCTACGGCGACGACCGCTTCTTCAGCTCCGACGATGCCCCGGCCGAGATCGCTGACCGCCGTCGCACGGCCTTGCAGCGCCTGGGGCAGACGCTGCGCGAGCGCGCACCGAAGTCGATCGCGCTGACCGCGGAGACACAGGTCGGCGTGTCCGACATGCAATTCACCAGTGCCTACCGCGTGCCTTACCAGTACGCGGGCCTGCTGCGTGAGCATGTGAAAACCGGCAGCTTCGTGCAGTCGGCCTCGGGCGTCACCGTGACCGACCTCGATGGCAATGTGTACTACGACCTGACGGGCTCCTACGGCGTCAATGTGTTCGGCGTCGATTTCTACAAGCAGTGCATGGCCGAGGGCAGCGCCCGCGTGCAGGAACTGGGGCCGGTGCTCGGCGCCTACCACCCGTGCGTGGCATCGAATGTGAAGCGCTTGCGGGAGATCTCTGGCCTGGATGAGGTCTCGTTCCACATGTCCGGCACCGAAGCGGTGATGCAGGCGGTGCGGCTGGCGCGCTACCACACCGGTCGCTCGCACCTGGTGCGCTTTTGCGGTGCTTATCACGGCTGGTGGGAAGACGTGCAGCCCGGCATCGGCAACCCGTCGCCGCCGAACCGCACCTACACGCTGACCGACATGGCCGAGCGCTCGCTGCAGGTGCTGCGCACTCGCCGCGACATCGCCTGCGTGCTGGTCAACCCGCTGCAGGCGCTGCACCCGAACAAGGGCGCGCCGGGTGATTCGTCGCTGCTCGACAGCGGCCGCAGCGCGCATTTCGATCGCGCGGCGTACACGCAATGGCTGCAGCAGTTGCGCGAGGTCTGCACCGAGCGCGGCATCGTGCTGATCTTCGACGAGGTGTTCGTCGGCTTCCGCTTGGCAGCCGGTGGCGCACAGGAATACTTCGGCGTTAAAGCCGACATGGTCACCTACGGCAAGACGCTGGGCGGCGGCTTTCCGGTCGGCGTGGTCTGCGGTCGCAAAGACCTGATGAAGCGCTTTCGCGACCTCAAGCCCGCCGATGTCTGCTTCGCCCGCGGCACCTTCAATTCGCACCCCTACGTGATGGGCGCGATGCAGGTGTTTCTGGAGCGCATTCAAACGCCCGAAGTGCAGGCGATCTACACCGACCTCGACGCGACATGGAATCGCCGTGCGGCGCGGATGAACCAGCGTCTGACTGAGCTGGGCCTGCCGGTGCAGGTGGCGAACCTGTCGTCGATCTGGAGCGTCTACTACACCGCCCCATCCCGCTACAACTGGATGCTGCAGTACTACCTGCGCGAAGCCGGGCTGGCGCTGAGCTGGGTGGGCACCGGCCGCTTCATCTTCAGCCTGAACTACACCGAAGCCGATTTCGACGCGGTTCTGCAACGCTTCGTGTCGGCCTGTCAGGCAATGCAGACCGATGGCTGGTGGTGGGCACCGGCCGGCCTGACCAACAAAGCCATCAAGCGCGGCATCCTGAAAGAGATGCTGGCGACGAAGTTCTGACGTTTCGGTCGGCGGTTGGAGCGGGCGACGCCAACGGCAGACAGCCGCAGGCGCTTCGCTTCGGCGGTCGGCCCGGTGGGCCGACTTCCCTGCGGTGCTCGTGGCCCGAGGCGAGTGCGCAAACTCGCCCTGCGGGCTCAGGCATGCGCACCCGACTGCGCTGCGCGCAGCGACCTCGGGCCACTGCGCTCCTCGGCACCGAAGAGGCGCGCCTGCGGCTGTCAGCCGTCGGCCTCGCGGGCACCACTGCTGGTTTTCTTCCTGTCGAGAACTTCGGTGTGTGCAGCAAGGCTGCGGGTGGGGGGCTGGCGGGGCGCATCTGCGACGCCGAGCAGCGCAGCAGGCCGAGGTTGCCGCGCGCAGCGCGGTCGGGTGCGCGTGTCTGAGTCCGCGCAGCGGGCGAGTTTGCGCGCCCGCCTCGGGCTGCGAGCAGCGCAGGGGACTCGGCCCGCAGGGCCGAGCGGAGCAGCTAAGCCCCGCCAGTTCCCCACGCGCAGCCGCAGCCTCGCAAGAGATCAAACGTGCCGATGGCTGGTCATCGGGTCGATCAGCTCGCCGCGCAGCAGGTACATCGGCGCCTTGTGGTACAGCTTGATGTCGTGGAACGGGTCGGTCAGGATCTTCGTCATCCACGACAAGCCAGCCACCACGCCTTGCAGGAAGAACAGGTGCACGGTGCGGAAGATCAGGCCGCCGGCGCCGATGAACAGCCACATCCAGCCGATGTGGCGCATGAACTCGATGAACGAGGTCGCGGGCTCGAACACGCCGAACAACGTCGGGTCCTTCCACAGCAGCACCGGTGACGCGGCCCACACGGCCATCAGCACGACCTTGCGGCGCAGGTTGTAGCCGACCTTGATCTCTTCCTTGTGCTCGTGGGTGGCACGGTTCACATGGTCATAGGTCTTGGGTTCGAAGAAGAAGTGCCCCGCTTGGCGGCTAGTCATCGATACCAGCCACGCCAGCAGCGCGGCCGCAGCCGGATCGACGAACAGCAGCGCGTAGGCGCATACGAAGCTGACGGCGCTCAGCAGGTGCAGCGACTGGTTGATGCGGCTGTGGTGGTAGTAGCGGTGGTCGTCCCACCGCTGGATCTCGAGGGTGCGAAAGAAGTCGTTCACGCAGGCTCCTGTGTCGTGGACCGGTTCGCAGTGCGCGCAAAGTGCGACGGCTGCGAGTCGGCAATGTGACGTGCTCCCGTGAAAACCTCGTGACGACTGCCACAGCGTGACGCTGTCGTGACGGCGAGGCGGCAGGCAAATGCGTGCGTTCGGCGCATCGATCGGTCGGGCTGCGTCATCGAACTGTTGCATTTGGTCAGCACCATCGCGGAATGCACACTGCGCGCTGCCTCTGTTGTCCACGGCGATGACCCGCCGCGAGGTCGATCCAAACGACCACTCGAACCCTTGCCCGTTGCACATTGCGTTCGTCACCGAAACCTACCCGCCAGAAGTCAACGGCGTGTCGATGACGGTGGCCCGCGTGGTGGAAGGTATGCGCGCGCGCGGGCACCGTGTGCAATTGGTGCGGCCAAGGCAGAGCGCCGCCGACACGCCCGTGCACACCGACGCCTACGACGAGGTGCTGATGCGGGGTCTGCCGATCCCGCGCTACCCTGAATTGAAAATGGGTCTGCCGCAATCGGGTGCGCTGCTCACTTTGTGGTCGACCCAGCGTCCCGACCTGGTGCACATCGCGACCGAAGGGCCGCTCGGCTGGTCGGCGCTGCGGGCGGCGCGACGCCTGGGGGTGCCGGTGTCGTCGGACTTCCGCACCAACTTCCACGCCTATGCGCAGCACTACGGCATCAGCCTGCTGAAGCGCCCGGTGTTGGCCTACCTGCGGTATTTCCACAGCCGCACCGTGTGCACGATGGTGCCCACCGAGTCACTGCGGCGTGAACTGGTCGAACAAGGGTTTCGCGACCTCAGTGTGGTCGCCCGCGGTGTCGATACGGTACGCTTCCATCCGGCCCATCGCAGTGCCGAGCTGCGCCGCCAGTGGGGCGTCGGTGATGACGACATGGTGGTGATGTGCGTCGGCCGACTGGCACCTGAGAAGAACCTGAATGACCTGCTGGCGGCTTACCAGGCGATGCGCCGCGTCCAGCCGCGCACGCGCTTGGTGCTGGTGGGCGACGGCCCGGCGCGGCCGACTTTGCAGGCGGCGTGCCCTGAGGCCATCTTTGCGGGGTCGCGCACCGGTGCGGATCTGTCTGCGCACTACGCCTCGGCCGATGCCTTCCTGTTTCCCAGCCTGACCGAGACCTTTGGCAACGTGACACCGGAGGCCATGGCCAGCGGCTTGCCTGTGCTGGCCTACGACCACGCCGCCGCCGGGCAGCTGATCGAGCATGGCGAGAACGGCCTGCTGGCTGCCTGTGGCGCGGCCCCTGACTTCATCGGCCAGGCGGAGCGGCTGGCTGCCGACCCACAGCACGCGCGGCGCATGGGCGTGGCGGCGCGCCAAACTGCCGAGCGGCTGGCCTGGGATGCAGTGATAGACCAGGTCGAGACGCTGTTCATCCAGGCCGCGCGCGGTGCCGAGCGGTCCGCGTCGCCAGACTTCACAGCGGGTGGAATCCCGCCGCTGCGGGTGACACCACCGAGATGAACACCAGCGGCTCGTCGCCGTCGTTGACCACCCCGTGAACTTCACCGACGCGGGCCACGACGATGTCGCCGCTGTGGATGGCCTCGGTGCGGCCGTCTTCATGGGTGCGGTACTGCCCTTGGCCTGACAGGATGGTCCAGGTGTCTTGTCCCTCAGGGTGCGTGTGGGCGGCGATCGTCTGGCCCGGGCGCACATGCCAGGCGACGACGGCGGCGTCGGGCGACTCGGTCACGACCACGCGGATCGGTTCACCGTCGGCGGGTTGAAAGTGTTCGGCACTGTGGAAGATGCGGTGTGCGGTCATGGCGTGCGCTCGGTGATGGTGAGGTACACCGACGCAGCAAGACCGGTGCCACCGGCCGCGTGTCACATCTCGTCGATGGCCATTTGCGACAACACATCGGTCTGCATCAACTCTTCAAGTGCCGGGTCGGGGCGCTGCAGCCACACGAGTGCCGCGACAACGACACAGCCCAGCAGGCCGGTGGTCACGCCAGCCCACCAGCGGCGACGCGAGGCGCGCACGCCAAGAACGGCCGCAGCGGCTGCTGCACCCGAGCCGCCGAGGCGGGCCGTGGCCACAACGGGGTCGGCATGCTGTTCGTTCCATTGCGCCAGCACGCGAGCGCTCAGCGCATCCACCGCTGGGGTGTGCGGTTGCAGGGCTTCCCGCAGGCGCATGCGCAAGGCATCGTCGGCGACGGCGGGGCGATCTGAATCGTCGCAGGGCATTTGCTCGTTCATGCGGACACTCCTTCAAGCTGTGCGCGCAATGCGCGTTTTGCACGGTGCAGCAGTTGGTGGGCGGCGTTGGGGTCGATGTCGAGCGAGCGGGCGATGTCGCTCACCTCGGCATCGGCATAGGCCCACATCACGATCGCCATCCGCTGCCGCACCGGCAGCCGTGCCAGCGCCTGCGCAAGACCCGGGTCGGCAGTCGTGGCCGTGATGTCGGCTGCGGGGTGGGTCACCTGTTGGGCATCGTGCAGTTCGGCCAGCGCATCGGGGTCGATGGCGTCTTCACGCCGGGCGCTCCAGCGGCTGCGGCAGCGGTTGATGACGATGGTGTTGAAGTAGGTCGACAGCGTGGCGCCATGGGTGTCGCTGGGGTGGCTGCGCCACAGCCGCAAAAAAGCGTCCTGCACGGCGTCCTCGGCGTCTTCAGGGCGTCGCAGCAGTTGCAGCGCCAGGCCATGGGCCGACGGCGTCAGCTCGCGCACCAGCTGCTGTGCACTGCGTGCGTTGCCCGCACAGGCCTCGCGCCACAGGGTCCAGTCGCTGGCAGGCGTGGGTGTTGCTGTGCGCAACCGCGCGGCAGCGCTGTCCAGCCAGCCGGTCAGCCGTGACATCGGGGGCGTCCGCAGGGTGGCCATGTCGTCATCGAGGGCATCACCGCGCGGAGAGTTTCTCGCGCAGCGCCGCCCGCTCTTCGGGACTGAGCTTGCCCAGTATGCTGCGCCGCTGCTCGATCAGGTGCTTGCGTTCTTCTGGCGTCATGGCGTTGACGCGCTCGCGACGCTCGTGCATCAACCGCTGCTTTTCCTCGGGCGTCAACTGCTGCCAGCGCTCGCGGGTGCGACCCACCAGCGCCTGTCGCTGCTCAGGCGTCATGCCTTCAAGGCGCTCGCGCAGGCGGCTGCGAAACGCGGCGCGCTCTTGCGGTGTGGCCTCGCGCAGCCGTTGCTTCAGTTCAGCACGCCGCGTCGCTTGTTCCTGCGGGTTGAGCGCAGCCCATGCCACCGGGTCGGGTACCTCGGGCGGGGCCGCATGGGCCGACCACAGCGGCAGCAACCACAGTGCCGCATACCCGATCAGCAGTCTTGCTTGTTTCATCACAGCCCTCGCTGTTGGCCTGTTTGGTTGACTTTCCCCACCCGTTGTCAGACGGCTTGTCGATCGAGTTTCGGTAGGCCGAACTCCAGCCTTCAACCCGCGACCCCATGCCCGCTTACGCTGGCCGATAAAACCCACAAGCCTCATGCGGGTTTGCGCGAGGCGACGTAAGGAGGCGCCGAGCGGGCCGGTTCAAGGTTCACGTGACTGCACTTAGCTCACGCCGTTGATTCACATCATCACCCCAGTCCAACAAGGAGTTTCCATGTTCAATCGTCGCTCACACACCCTGTTATTTGCCTTGCTCGTTGCCTCGGGCACAGGCGCTTTTGCTGAAACCCCGCTCACACAAGCGGCCCAGGAGCGCATCGACCATCGCCAGGATCGCCAAGCGCAGCGCATCGAGCGCGGAGTTTCATCGGGAGCATTGACTGCCCCCGAGGCCCGTCGGCTCGGCCGCGAGCAGGCGCGCCTGACCCGTGCCGAGGCCCGTGTCACCGCCGACGGCAAGGTCACGCCCCGGGAGGCCGTGGCCCTTGAAAAGCGCCAAGACGCTGCCAGCCGACACATCTATCGCCAGAAGCACGACGCGCAAACCCGCCGACCCTGACCGCTGTCGCTCAGGGCGGCAAGGTGATCGGTGTGGCCTGATTGCTTGCAGGGCACAAAAAACCCGCCTGGTGGCGGGGTGTCGCGGAGTCGGGCCGACAGGCAGCGTGACGACGCTGCTTGCCGGTCAAATCAACAGGGTCAGCAGCGGCGGCGATGGATCGTCGGCGTTGGCGTTCACGGCCTCGATCGGAACGATGTTTTGCGCCAGTTGCCCCTTGGGGCCCTGCATCAACTCGTAGTTGACCAGGCTGCCTTGCTTCAGCGTCCGAAAGCCCGCCATCTGGATGGCGGAAAAATGGGCGAACACGTCGTCTCCGCCGCCTTCGGGTTCAATGAAGCCGAATCCTTTGGCGTCGTTGAACCACTTCACCGTGCCTGTGATCATGCTGCAACTCCAGTGAAATACCGTTGAAGATTCCGCGATGCCAGTCCCCCGGTGTCAACTTCGCAAGGTGTGACAGACGCCGCATGTCAAGGTCAGGCAGAGGGTCACGCCCCGCCCGTCGCGCGCCGCCTGGGCGCAGGCGAAGTGCGAAATTTCCCCCCTTGCAATTTGGAGTCGGTGCGCAACATGTCGTTGGGGCCCAGCCGGGCACTCATGTCGATAGAATGTTTTCATGTCCACCGAGAAGCCCACTCCCGCAACCCCCGTGATCCCGCCTCCGAACGAAGAAGGCCATGGTTCCATCGTTGCGGAGCGGCAGGTTCAAAAGACCGTCCCTCCGCGCATGTACCAGGTCATCTTGCTCAACGACGACTACACGCCGATGGAGTTTGTGGTGATGGTGCTGCAGGAGTATTTCAATCGCGATCTGGAAGCCGCGACGCAGATCATGTTGACCATTCACCATGACGGTCGTGGGGTGTGCGGCATCTTTTCCAAGGATGTCGCCGCGACAAAGGTTGAGTTGGTGTTGGCCGCCGCGCGCCGTGGCGGCCACCCGTTGCAATGCATTTTGGAGGCCGCATGATCGCTCAGGAACTTGAAGTCAGTCTGCACATGGCGTTCGTCGAGGCGCGCCAGCAGCGCCACGAATTCATCACCGTCGAACACTTGCTGATGGCCTTGCTCGACAACCCATCGGCGGCCGAGGTGCTGCGTGCGTGTTCGGCCAATGTCGACGATCTGCGCAAGAGTCTGGCGCAGTTCATCAAGGAGAACACGCCCACCGTCGGCGGCACCGACGAGGTCGACACGCAGCCCACGCTGGGTTTCCAGCGGGTGATCCAGCGCGCGATCATGCATGTGCAGTCCACTGGCAGCGGCAAGAAAGAAGTGACCGGGGCCAATGTGCTCGTGGCCATCTTTGGGGAGAAAGATTCGCACGCGGTGTACTACCTGCACCAGCAGGGCGTCACGCGGCTGGATGTGGTCAATTTCATTGCCCACGGCATCAAGAAGTCGGATCCGCCCGAGCCCGCCAAGCCCGCTGACAACAGCGGCTCGTCCGACGGTGAGAAAGAAGACGGCGATGTCAAAGGCTCACCCCTGGATCAGTACACCCAGAACCTGAACCAGCTCGCACGCGAGGGCAAGATCGACCCGTTGATTGGTCGTGAGCACGAAGTCGAGCGCGTCATCCAGATCCTCTGCCGCCGACGCAAGAACAACCCACTGCTGGTTGGCGAGGCGGGCGTTGGCAAGACCGCCATTGCTGAAGGCCTGGCCTGGCGCATCACCGAAGGTGACGTGCCGGAAGTGCTGGCCAACTCCACGGTTTATTCGCTCGACATGGGCGCTTTGCTGGCGGGCACCAAGTACCGCGGTGACTTCGAGCAGCGCTTGAAGGGCGTGCTGAAGGTGTTGAAGGACCAGCCCAATTCAGTGCTGTTCATCGACGAGATCCACACGCTGATCGGCGCCGGTGCGGCCTCGGGCGGCACACTCGATGCCAGCAACCTGCTGAAACCCGCACTCAGCTCGGGCGCCATGAAGTGCATCGGCGCGACCACCTTCACCGAGTACCGCGGCATCTTCGAGAAAGACGCAGCCCTGTCACGCCGCTTCCAGAAAGTCGATGTGTCGGAGCCGTCGGTCGAAGAAACGGTCGAGATCCTCAAGGGCCTGAAGTCTCGCTTCGAGGAACACCACAGTGTCAAGTACGCGCTGGGCGCGCTGCAGGCGGCTGCCGAGTTGTCGGCCAAGTTCATCAACGACCGTCATCTGCCCGACAAGGCGATCGACGTGATCGACGAAGCCGGTGCCGCACAACGCATCCTGCCCAAGAGCAAGCAGAAGAAGACCATCACCCGCAACGAGGTCGAGGAAATCGTTGCGAAGATCGCGCGCATTCCGCCGGCCAGCGTGTCGAACGACGATCGCTCGAAGCTGAAGAGCCTGGACCGCGATCTGAACAGCGTGGTGTTCGGCCAGGAGCCCGCCATCGAAGCGCTGGCCGCCGCCATCAAGATGGCGCGTTCCGGCCTGGGCAAGCCCGACAAGCCGATCGGCTCCTTCCTGTTTTCCGGCCCGACCGGCGTGGGCAAGACCGAAGTCGCGAAGCAGCTCGCTTTCATCCTCGGCATCGATCTGATCCGCTTCGACATGAGCGAGTACATGGAGCGGCACGCGGTCAGCCGTTTGATCGGCGCACCTCCGGGCTATGTCGGTTTCGACCAGGGTGGTCTGCTCACCGAGGCGGTCACCAAGAAACCGCATTGCGTGCTGCTGCTCGACGAGAGCGAGAAGGCGCCCACCGACGTGTTAAACGTGCTGCTGCAGGTTA